>DATBEA010000437.1:0-9390 GCA_036276215.1 Usitatibacter sp. | reverse complement strand
ATCGAGGAGCGGCCCGATGGCGAGAGACGGATATTCCCCCAGCGTCGTGATCCACTCGCCGGCCGCCTGCGCATGGACGAGGGACTCCTCCGCCTGGCTGCGAAGCCACGAGACGATCGGGATCCGGCCGTAGCCGAAGACGAGGAACGAGTAGTGCGTATATCGCACCACGCCGGCGAGCTCGGATTCGAGGATCCGGTTCAGGGTGGCGACCACATTCTTCGCCGGGATGCCGTTCTTCGCCATGAGCACCTCCTGTAGGAGTCATATTAGACTGTCGCCATGAAGACTCGTGCCGCGGTCCTGAACACCATGGGCGCAGCCGCGCCCTACGCCAGGAGCAAGCCCCTTTCCATCGAGCAGCTCGAGCTGCGCGACCCCGGTCCGGGCGAGATCCTCGTGAGGATGGGCGCGGCGGGGCTTTGCCATTCCGACCTATCGGTGATCAACGGCGACCGGCCGCGGCCCACTCCGATGGCGCTGGGCCACGAGGCGGCCGGCGTGGTCGAGGCGTTGGGCGAGGGCGTGAGCGACCTCGTGAAGGGCGACCACGTGGTGCTCGTATTCGTGCCGAGCTGCGGGCACTGCGCGCCGTGCGCCGAGGGCCGTCCCGCGCTCTGCGAGCCGGGAGCGGTGTCCAACACGGCGGGGACGCTGCTTTCGGGACAGCGGCGGATCTTTCGCGGCGACGGCTCGCCGGTGAACCACCACATGGGTTGCTCCGCTTTCGCGGACTACGCGGTCGTCTCGCGCCGCTCGGCGGTGAATGTCGATCGCGAGCTCCCGCTCGAGGAAGCGGCGCTCTTCGGTTGCGCGGTGCTCACGGGCGCGGGCGCGGTCATCAACACGGCGCAGGTGCGCGCGGGCTCCACGGTCGCCGTCGTGGGCCTGGGCGGCGTGGGCCTCGCGTCGATCCTGGGTGCGGTCGCTTCGGGCGCGCGCATTGTCGTCGCGGTGGACCTGTCCCAGGAAAAGCTCGACCTCGCGAGTTCGCTCGGCGCCACGCACACGTTCAATGCGGGCGACGCCGACATCGTCGACAAGGTGAAGTCCGCGACCCGAGGTGGCGTGGACTACGCGATCGAGATGGCCGGCTCCACGCGCGCCTTCGAGACGGCTTATCGCATCACGCGCCGCGGTGGCACGACCGTCACCGCGGGGCTGCCGCATCCGAGCGCGACCTGGGGCATGGCGCCCACGCACCTCGTGGCGGAGGAACGCACCATCAAGGGCTCGTACATCGGCACATGCGTGCCGTCGCGCGATTTGCCGCGCTACATCGACCTCTACCTGCGCGGGCGATTACCGGTGAACCGCCTGATGAGCGGCAAGCTCAAGCTCGACCAGATCAACGAGGGCTTCGACGCGTTGGCCGAGGGCAGGGCGGTTCGGCAGGTGGTGACATTCGATTGAAGCAGTGCCCGGGTGGTGAAATTGGTAGACACAGGGGACTTATAGGAATTGAGCCCGCGCAGGGAAACCCGCGTGGTGAAGCCCGTCAAATTCGGTGAAATCCCTGGTCGCGAGACCGAGACAACGCCGAGCCAAGCCTCCCCACGGAGGAAGGTGTAGAGAGCAGACGGCGGGCACCTAAGGCCGCGAGGCTATGGTGAAGGCGTGCTCCAGACCACGAACCCGCGAGGGGCGGCGAAAGCCGAAGTGGGAAGAAAATCCCCTGGCCGAAAGGCCGTGTCGGTTCGAGTCCGGCCCCGGGTACCAGATAGCTCGCAACGCGAACTGAGATCGTCGCGCGAATGTGGCCACTGTTCGATCTGCACGAATCGGCGTAGGGAGATGGCCCACAAAGTCCGTACTTAAGTACGTGATTGCGTAGGCGTTTTCTGACATACCCGTCGTCGGGCGACGACCACACTCCCACGATGACGAAAGGCCAAGGCAGGCTCGCCCTCGATGACAAGTGGCTCGAAGTGTTGAGCCGCACGGGCACCGCGCCCGAGGTGGTCCAGCTCTGCGTGACTTTCCTTTCCCACTGGGCGGCCGATCTTCGATCAGGCCTTGGTCCTGACTGCCAGCCGCCGCTGGCCATGCGTAGCGCCGACGATGTCGCGGAGTACGCCTTTCGATTGGTGCAGATGCGGTTGCGGGAAAGTCGACCAACGCCTGAGCTTGACGCGATGACGACGTTTTTTGCGGCCGCGGCAATGCGGCTAGCGCACGTCCTGTCCGTCCCGCCAAGCAGGGCCTTCAAGGTTCCTTTTTTCACCCGAGAAGCTGAAGAGGAATAGGGGAGAATCCGATGAAGCGCGACGATGAGTAGCCGCTACAACGCCTGGGCCGTGGTCTTGGCCATCTGCCTCGAGCTCGGCATCTTTGGCCTGTATTGCCTCAATGTGATCGGCATCGCGACGACAGCATCTTGCGGATTTGCCGTGGGCGCCGTTCTCGTCACCGCATTGATGCTTGGCGGCCCCTTCGCGAACGAATCCGAGGGGCGCACCGAGAAATCGCGAAAGTAGCGACAGCAACTTCTACGTTCGACACTCGGCCGAAATGTTTGAGCCAGGCTCATCAATAATGCACGCGCACTCTAGATCGGGAGGCGCGCTCAAGTTCCGATGCATCGGCCGCATAACGAGCTCGATGTGGCCGTCTACGTGACGCGTAGACTCGTGGATCTGCCAGCCGTCCTCGGCCCGTAGTCCGCGTTCCGCCATATGCTGTTTAAGGGTAGCTCGCGCCTCTTCGCATCGAGCGGCAAATTCGACCACGAAATGACGCTCGTCTCTTGCGTCCATGAATTAACGGTACGCCGAAGCGAATAGCGCAAAAGTGGGAGAAAAGCCTGATCAATTGTCGGATTGCTCCGACGATAATTTCGGCCATTATTACCTCCGCGGTAGGGCGGCGGCGGTTGCTCTACGCGCGGCTCTCAAAGTTCGTCTATTGAGCGCCCGCGAGGCGGCGTCCCCTAACCGGGATTCGCGGCCCGGGCGCGGCATGCCTCGTCGCAGCGCGGCTCGCCGGGCTTTGCCGCCTTGATCGCGGCGTCCATGGACTCGGTGTGGAGCGTGCGGGCCTGGTACTCGAGGGAATCGGGCGGATCGTAGGCGCATCCCGCGACGCAGAGCGCGCAGGCCAGCAGGAATATCTTCATCGAGGAACAGACAGCGCGCGGCGATCCCGGTTTGCGCATGTATTCCTATTGGACCACCTTGTACTTGCCGTCGATAACTGCAAGGGGCGTTCGTGGCATCCTGCCTACCCGATTGCCCCACGCGCCCATGAAGAGACTTCTCCTTCCCGTGCTGTTCCTGGTGGCCGCCTGCGCGAGCGCGCCGTCTCCCCAGGTGAGCGCCGTGGCACCCAAGGGCGTCCTGCGGGTGGCGGTCGGCGTGGGTCCCGCGGCCTCGCCTTTCTGGGCCACCCGCGATCCGGCGACGGGTGACGCGCGCGGCGTGACGGTCGAGCTCGGCAAGGCGGCCGCGGCGAAGCTGGGAGTGCCGCTGAAGCTCGTCGAATATCCCAATTCGGGCGAAATCACGGCGGCGGCATCGACGGACGCGTGGGACATTTCCTTCATGCCGCAGGATCCGGCGCGCGAGAAGTTCATCGATCCGGGCCCGGCCTATGTCCTTTACGAAAGCTCCTACATCGTCCGTGCGGGATCCGACATCCGCAACGCGGCGGAGGTGGATCGTGCCGGCATCCGGGTGGGCGCCGTAGAGGGAACGAGCACGTCGCGCACCGTCGCCAAATCGCTCAAGCACGCCTCGCTCGCCCTCTTCCCGAAGGCCGAGGATGCGAGGGAGCAGCTCGTGCAGGGAAAAGTCGATGCGCTCGCCATGGGGCGCGACGCGCTCGTCGATTTCGCACGAAAGATCCCGGGCACGCGCCTGCTGGACGACATCATCCAATCGACGGGCGTGGTGGTCGTGGTGCCGAAGGATCGGCCGGCCACGCGCGCCTGGGCCGCGCAATTCCTGGAGGGCGCGAAGGCGGATGGCACGGTACGCCGCGCATTGGATAGCGCCGGATTCACGAACGCCGACGTGGCGCCGCCTTCCGTGCTTCGTTGACGCCGGGCAATTTCCAGCTCGGCCCCGATCCGTGACAATCCACCGCACCCCAAACGACCAACCGCCGGAGGAATCCATGAGCACGAAGCATCGCCTGGCCCGAATTGCCCTCGCCGCCGCCATGGGACCGCTTCTCGCGGTGCCCGTCCTGGCCCAATCCGTGAAGGTGACCCCGTTGGGCGGCATCGACGGCGAGTTCTGCCCGCAGGATCGCGCCATGATCTTCGAAGATCCCAACGGCACGCGCATCCTCTACGATCCGGGCCGCACCGTTGCCGGCGCGGACGATCCGCGGCTCGGCAAGATCGACGTCATCCTCGTGTCGCACATGCATGGCGACCACCTGGGCAACGCGCACAACAAGGCGCCCAACTCCGGGAGCTGTGACAAGCCGGACACGTCGGTTTCCTCGATGCCCACTTCCAACGCGGTGGAGATCGCGCTCGCCAAGAAATCGAAGATCGTGACCGGCAGCGAGATGCCGCCCTTCTTCGCGGCGAAGTTGAAGGCCAATGGCGGGGATCCGGCGAACTCGATGCTGGCGCGATTCGGAGGCAGCGTGACCGTGGGCGGCGTGAAGATCGCCACGGTGACGGCGCTGCACAGCAACGGCCTCGATCCGGGCTACATCGGGGGAGAGCTGGGCAAAGCCATGGAGGCGGCAGGCATCGCGGGCGACGTGGGCCTCGCAACGGGCTACGTGCTCAAGTTCAGCAACGGCCTGGTCGCCTACCTCTCGGGTGACACGGGCATCGTGGCCGACCAGGAGCGCGTCGTGCGCGACTATTACCACGCGAAGCTCGCCGTCATGAACATCGGCGACGGCTTCTCGACCGGGCCGGCAGAAGCGGCCTACGTGATCGACGACCTCGTGAAGCCGGTGTCGGTGATTCCCTCGCACGCCAACGAGGTGGGCACCGTCGGCGGCAAGGTGCGCCCCGGCAGCAAGACCGAGGCGTTCCTCAAGGCGGTGAAGGCAAAGGCATACGTGCCGCTCTCCGGGAAGATGATGGAGTTCGACGCCGGAGGGCACTGCACCGCCGGCTGCTGAACCCCCGGCCGCGGCTCAGGCTGTGACGCGCGCCTCGCCCATCGCTTGGGCCATGCGCTCGACCGCCTTCTTGATGTTGTCCATCGAGGTGGCGAAGGAGATGCGCAGGTAGCCTTCGGCGCCGAACGCCGATCCCGGCACCGCGGCCACCGCCTTGTCCTGGGCGAGCAGGTAGTCGCACAGGGCGATGTCGGTCGGCGCGGAGATCCGGCGAGCCTTGTAGAGGCGCTGGATCGCCTCGCGGCAATCAGGGAACGAGTAGAACGCGCCCGTCGGGAAGAGGCACTTCACGCCGGGAATGCGGTTCAGCCCGTCGGTGACGACCTTGGCGCGCTCCTTGAAGGCCGCCACCATGGGCTCGATGCAGGACTGGTCGCCGTTCAGCGCCGCTTCCGCCGCGTATTGCGAGATCGAGGTCGGGTTCGAGGTGCTGTGGGACTGGACGTTCTCCATGGCCTCGATCAACTCCTGCGGGCCGCCGCAGTAGCCGATTCGCCAGCCGGTCATCGAATAGGCCTTGGACACGCCGTTCATCGTGACCGTTTGGGCGTAGAGGTCGGGGCACACGTTCAGGATGTTCACGAATTTCGAGCCGTCCAGCAGGATGTGCTCGTACATGTCGTCGCTCGCGATCACGATGCGCGGATGCTGGCGAAGCACCTCGCCCAGCGCCTTCAGCTCCGCGGCCGTGTAGACCGCGCCGGTCGGGTTCGAAGGGCTGTTCAGCCACAGGAGCCGCGTCTTCGGCGTGATCGCGTTCTTGAGCTGCAGCGGCGTGATCTTGAAGCCCTGCTCGATGCCCGCGTGGATGAAGACGGGCTTGGCGTCGGCCATCATCGCCATGTCCGGGTACGAGACCCAGAAAGGCGCCGGCACGATCGCCTCGTCGCCCGCGTTGAGGAGCGCCATGCACAGGTTGAACGACGTCTGCTTGCCGCCGCACGACACCAGGATTTGCTTCTCGGCGTAGTCCAGCCCGTTCTCGCGCTTGAACTTGGCCGAGATGGCCTTGCGGAGCGTCGGCGTTCCACCCGCCGCGGTGTACTTGGTGAGCCCCTTGTCGATCGCCGCCTTGGCCGCGTCCTTGATGAACTGGGGCGTATCGAAGTCCGGCTCCCCCGCACCCATGGCGATCACGTCCTTGCCCTCGGCCTTCAGGCGGGCCGCCTTGGCGGTCACGGCGAGGGTGGGGGACGGCTTGATGGCCTTGAGGCGGTTGGCGACGAACGACATGCGGGTCTCCGGCGGGGTGGAAAATCGGTTGGGCAGGCCCCATTTTAACCCGTAGGAATTGCTAAAATCGCCTGTTCCGCCGCGAATCCCGTATCCCCTTGGAAATCATCAGCTATCCCGGCAGCCCCTTCCGGCTGCACCACCCCTTTTCGCCCGCCGGCGACCAGCCCCAGGCGATCGACAAGCTCACCGAGGGCCTGAACGACGGGCTCTCCTACCAGACCCTCCTCGGGGTCACGGGCTCGGGCAAGACCTACACGATGGCGAACGTGATCGCGCGCACGGGCCGGCCCACGCTCGTGATCGCGCCCAACAAGACGCTCGCCGCGCAGCTCTATTCCGAATTCCGCGAGTTCTTTCCCGAGAACGCGGTCGAGTATTTCGTCTCCTACTACGACTACTACCAGCCGGAAGCGTACGTTCCCTCGCGCGACCTCTACATCGAGAAGGACTCGTCGATCAACGAGCACATCGAGCAGATGCGCCTTTCGGCCACGAAGAGCCTCATCGAGCGCCGCGACGTGGTCATCGTGGCGACGGTCTCGTGCATCTACGGTATCGGCGACCCGGAAGACTACGCCGACATGCGCCAGGTGCTGCGCGAGAAGGACCCGGTGGCGCAGCGCGACCTGCTCGCGCGCCTCGCCGGCATGCAGTACACGCGTAACGACATCGACTTCCGGCGCGGCACCTTCCGGGTGCGCGGGGACACGATCGACGTCTTCCCGGCCGAGAACAGCGAGCAGGCGCTTCGCATCTCGCTCTTCGACGACGTGATCGAGTCGCTCACGCTCTTCGACCCGCTCACGGGCGAGCTGCTGCACCGGCTGCCGCGCTTCACGCTCTATGCCAAGAGCCACTACGTGACGCCGCGCGCCACGGTGCTGCAGGCCATCGAGACCATCAAGGTGGAGCTTCGCGAGCGGCTGGACTACTTCCAGCAGCACGGCAAGCTGCTGGAGCTCCAGCGGCTGCAGCAAAGGACCCAGTTCGACCTGGAGATGATGAACGAGCTGGGCTTCTGCAAGGGAATCGAGAACTACACGCGCCACCTCTCGGGGCGCGCGCCGGGCGAGCCGCCGCCCACGCTCATCGACTACCTGCCGAAGGATGCGCTCATCGTGATCGACGAGAGCCACGTGACGATCCCGCAGATCGGCGGCATGTACAACGGCGACCGTTCGCGCAAGACCGTGCTTGTGGAGTACGGCTTTCGCCTTCCGTCCGCCCTCGACAACCGTCCTCTCAAGTTCGAGGAGTTCGAGCGCCAGATGCGCCAGGCGATCTTCGTTTCCGCCACGCCGGCGGACTACGAGAAGACCCACGCCGCCCAGGTCGTCGAGCAAGTCGTGCGGCCCACGGGCCTCATCGATCCCACGCTCATCCAGCGGCCGGCTTCCTCGCAGGTGGACGACCTCCTGTCGGAAGTGAACAAGCGCGTCGTGAAGAACGAGCGGGTCCTGGTGACGACGCTCACGAAGCGCATGGCCGAGGACCTCACCGAATACCTGGCAGAGCACGGCGTGAAGGTCCGATACCTGCACAGCGACATCGACACGGTGGAGCGGGTCGAGATCATCCGCGACCTGAGGAAGGGCCTCTTCGACGTGCTGGTGGGCATCAACCTGCTTCGCGAGGGCCTGGACATCCCCGAGGTGTCGCTCGTGGCGATCCTCGATGCGGACAAGGAAGGATTCCTGCGCTCGGGACGCTCGCTCATCCAGACGATCGGGCGCGCCGCGCGCCACATCAATGGGACCGCCATCCTCTATGCAGACCGCGTCACCGATTCCATGAAGGCCGCGATCGAGGAGACCGACCGGCGCCGTGCGAAGCAGGTAGCCCACAACCTCGCGCACGGCATCGAGCCCAAGAGCATCTCCAAGCGCATCAAGGACATGATCGACGGGGTGTACGACCCGGACGATGCGAAGGAGACCCGCAAGGCGGCCGAGGAAGAGGCGAAGTACGACACGCTCTCCGAGAAGCAGCTCGACCAGCGCATCCGCAAGCTCGAGAAGGAGATGCTGGAAGCGGCGAGGAACCTGGAGTTCGAGCGCGCGGCGAGCCTGCGCGACGAGCTGAAGACATTGCGTGACCGCCTCATGGCGGTGGGAGGCGAAAGCTGAAACCGAATCCGGACGTGGGCCGCTACGGCAGCGGCCAGGCTGTGCGCCGCATCGAGGACGCGGCATTGCTCGCGGGGCGCGGACTCTACGCGGGCGATGCAACGCTGCCGGGGCAAACCTGGCTCGTCTTCGTGCGCTCGCCGCACCCTCATGCGCGCATCGGCGCGATCGACGTTTCCGCAGCGCGCGCGATGCCGGGCGTGCTCGCGATCTTCTCCGGCGCGGAGCTTGCCGCGGCCGGCGTGAAGCCTATCCCGGGTGGCGGATTGCCCCGGGCGGACGGCAGCCCCTGTGCCTCGCCGCCGCGCCGCGCTCTCGCGCACGAGGTGGTCCGCTACGTGGGCGAGCCGGTGGTCGCGGTGGTGGCCGAGAGCCGTGAAGGGGCACGCGAAGCCGCCGAGAGCGTGATGATCGACTACGAGCCGCTGCCCGCCGTGGTCGATACGCTCCAGGCGGTCCGCCCAGGTGCCCCGGTGATCTGTCCGGAGGCGCCCGACAACATTTCCGCCGAGACACGCTACGGCGACGCGAAGGCCACGGCCGCGGCATTCGAGTCGGCGGTGCACACGGTTTCCATCGACGTCGAGAACCAGCGCCTCGCGCCCAGCCCCATCGAGCCGCGCAGCGTGCTCGCCGCTTTCGACGAGAAGGGCGGCCGGCTCACCATGCGGCTGTCGACCCAGATGCCGACCGCGGTGCGCGAAGGCCTGGCCGCCGCGATTCCCGGCCTCACCTCGAAGAACGTTCGCGTCGTCGTGGGCGACGTGGGGGGCGGCTTCGGCATGAAGACCGGCTGCTATCCCGAGGACATCGCCGTGGGTTACGCGGCGCTCAAGGTGAAGCGTCCGGTGAAGTGGGTCGCCGAGCGGATCGAGGAGTTCCTCTCCGCCGTGCACGGCCGCGACTCGGTGAGCCGCGCCGAGTTGGCGCTCGACCGTAA
>DATBEA010000436.1:0-1812 GCA_036276215.1 Usitatibacter sp. | reverse complement strand
CGTGGTATCGGTAGGACGCGTGCCCAACACCGAGGGCCTGGGGGCCGACGCCGTGGGCCTCAAGCTCGACATGCGCGGCTTCATCATCGTCGACGACCACTGCCGCACCGAGCTTCCCAACGTCTACGCCATCGGCGACGTGGTGCGCGGCCCGATGCTCGCGCACAAGGCCGAGGACGAGGGCGCGATGGTGGCCGAGCTCATCGCGGGCCAGAAACCGCACATCGACTACGGCACCATTCCCTGGATCATCTACACCAATCCCGAGATCGCCTGGGTGGGCAAGAGCGAGCAGCAGGCGAAGGCCGACGGCATCGAGGTGAAGACCGGCCAGTTCCCGTTCTCGATCAACGGCCGCGCGCTCGGCACCGGCGACACCATCGGCTTCGCGAAGATCGTCGCCGACGCCGCAACCGACCGCGTGCTGGGCGTGCACATCGTCCATGCCCACGCCTCCGACATCATCCAGGAGGGCGTGACGACCATGGAATTCGCCGGCGCCGCCGAGGACATCGCGCGCATCATCCACGGCCATCCCACGCTTTCGGAGGCGATCAAGGAAGCCGCACTGAACGTGGACAAGCGATCGCTGAACATGTAATGCGAAGGTCAGGGGAACCACAGATGAACACAGATGAACACGGATGGTTACCACGAGACAAGCGGCTCCTTCATCACGACCCACGATGGATTCGTCCCGCATGCTCGATCTCATGAAGCTCATCCGTGTTCATCTGTGTTCATCTGTGGTTCCAACGTCTTTCGGCCGCTAAGTGCAACCCGCCGAGAATTTCGAGCTCCCCGAAGAAGGCCGTGACGAAGCGTCCGACGCCGGGGAATTCTCGGGGCCGTTGGAGTGGTACTGGCACTTCAGCCAGCGCGGTGACTTCCAGACCGACAGCGACCAGCTGCGGGTGGTCGAGGAGCTGCAGCGCCTCTTCGAGGAGCTGGAGGACTACCGGCTCTACCGGCAGGGACCCATCAACCGCCTGGTGACCAACCTGGGCGCGGGACGCAAGCCGCCGCGCGGCATCTACATCTGGGGCGGGGTGGGGCGCGGCAAGTCGCTCATGATGGACGCGTTCTTCAAGGTGCTGCCCCACAAGCGCAAGCGCCGCGTGCACTTCCACGAATTCATGCGCGAGGTCCACCTGCGCATGCGTGGGCTCACCGGGCAGGAAGATCCGCTCGACGCGATCGCGGCACAGGTTGCCCGCGAATTGCGCGTGCTCGCCTTCGACGAGTTCCACGTGAGCGACATCGCCGATGCGATGATCCTGGCGCGGCTCCTCGAGCTCATGGTCGAGCGCGGCGTGGTCCTGGTGCTGACCTCCAACTATCCGCCCGAGGGCCTCTATCCGAACGGCCTGCAGCGCGCGCGGTTCTTGCCGGCGATCGAGATCCTCGAGCGCGAGCTCGATGTCGTGGAGCTGGGCGGCAGCACCGACCACCGCCGCCGGCTCCTCGATGCGCTGTCCGTGTACTACACGCCGCTCGACGAAGGGGCCGACGCGCACCTCGCGATGTTCTTCGAGGCGATGACCAAGGCGACCTTCGCCGAGGACGCGACGATCGAGGTCGGCGGCCGGGCCATCGCATTCCGCAGGCGCGCCAAGGGCGTGGTGTGGTTCGATTTCGCCGAGCTCTGCGAGAAGCCGCGCTCGCAGGTGGACTTCCTCGAGATCGCGAGCGGCTATCACACGGTGCTCCTTTCCAACGTGCGGCGCATGGCCGCCTCGCAGACCGACGTCGTGCGCCGCTTCACCTGGCTGGTGGACGTGTTCTACGACCAGAGGGTGAAGCTCGTGGTCT
>DATBEA010000435.1:0-2585 GCA_036276215.1 Usitatibacter sp. | reverse complement strand
CGCCTCGCTCGGGCGCCCGCTCATCCGGCTGCAGTGCTACGAGGGCCTGGACATCGCGGCGGCCGTCTACGAGTGGAACGTCCAGAAGCAGATGACCGCGATCCGCATCGCCGAGGCCGCGGGCAGCGCCGACCGCACGCGGCTCGAGCGCGATATCTTCGGCGCCGAATACCTGATCCGCCGCCCGATCCTGCGCGCGCTCGAGGAGGCCTCGCCTCCCGTGCTCCTCATCGACGAGCTGGACCGCGCCGACGAGCCCTTCGAGGCGTACCTCCTCGAGGTGCTCTCGGATTTCCAGGTGACGATCCCCGAGCTGGGGACGATCCGCGCGGCAAGCCCGCCCGCGGTCGTCATCACCTCCAACCGCACCCGCGAGGTCCACGATGCGGTGAAGCGCCGCTGCCTCTACCACTGGGTGGACTATCCGGACGCGGCGCGCGAGCTCGAGATCCTGCGCGTGAAGGCCCCGGGCGCCGCCGAGGCGCTCACCCGCGCGGTGGTGGCCTTCGTGCAGAAGCTTCGCACCATGGACCTCTACAAGGCGCCGGGAGTCGCGGAGACCATCGACTGGACGCGCGCCCTCCTCGTCCTGGACACGGTGTCGCTCGATCCGCAATCGGTGGGCGCCACGCTGGGGGTGCTGCTCAAGTACCAGGAGGACATCGCGCGGCTCGCCCGGGAGGACCTCGCCACGCTCATCCACGACACGGGGTCGGTCGCGGCGTGATCCTCGCGGCGAACGTGATGCACTTCGCGCGCATCCTGCGCGGCGCCGGTCTTCCCATCGGCACCGACAAGGTCCTGGACGCGGTGAAGGTGTTGCCGAGAGCGGGCATCGCGTCGCGTGAGGATTGGCACGCCACCCTCGCCACCCTCTTCCTCACGCGCCACGACCAGCAGCCGGTGTTCGACGAGGTGTTCGCGCGCTTCTGGCGAGATCCGGCGCTGGAAGAGCGCATGCGGGCGGCGCTCCTTCCCAAGGTGGAAGGCCGCACACCGAACGCCGCGAGCGTGGGGCGCGTGGCCGAGGCCATGGCGCGCACCGCGCGGTCCACGCCGCGGCCCGATGCCGCGCCCGAGACGAGCGTGGACGCGACCCTCACCTTCAGCGCCGAGGAACGCCTTCGCCACCTGGACTTCGAGAAGATGACCCGCGCGGAGTGGGATGCGGCGCGCCGGCTGGTCGAGCGCCTGAAATTGCCCGTTCCCGAGGTGCGCACGCGCCGCCACGCCGAGAGCCGGCGCGGCGGGACTGTGGACCTCGCGGCCACGCTGCGCGCCATGGGTCGCAGCGCGGGCGAGATCACGCGCATCGTGCGCCGCACGCCGCGCATGCGCGCTCCGCCGCTCGTGATCCTGTGCGACGCCTCCGGGTCGATGCATCGCTACACGCGCATGTTCCTGCACTTCGCGCATGCGCTGGCCGGCGAACGCCGCCGCGTCTCCACGTTCGTCTTCGGCACGCGGCTCACGGACGTCACGCGCGCGTTGCGCGGGCGCGACGTGGACGAGGCGCTCGCCCGCGTTGCGGCCTCGGTGAGCGACTGGGGCGGCGGCACGCGCATCGCCGCGTCCCTCGAGGCCTTCAACCGCCAGTGGTCCCGGCGCCTGCTCGCGCAGAACGCCTGCGTCGTGCTGGTCTCCGACGGCCTGGAGCGCGACGACGCGGGTACGCTCGGTCGCGAGATGGCGCGCCTCGCGCGCTCCGCGCACCGGCTGGTGTGGCTGAACCCGCTGCTTCGCTACGAAGGCTTCGAGCCGCGCGCCGCGGGCATCGCCTCGATGCTCCCGCACGTGGACGCGTTCCTGCCGATGCACAACCTCGCCACCCTTTCCGACCTCGCACGGGAGCTCGCCTGATGGAGATGACCGGACAACGCCGCCTTCCGGTTTCCCGCGAGGTCGCGTGGGAGAAGCTGAACGATCCCGAGGTGATCCGCGCGGCCGTTCCCGGCTGCGAATCCATCGTGCCCGACGGCGACGGCTTCGCCCTGGTGATGCGCGCGAGCCTGGGCCCCGTGAACGCCAAGTTCAAGGGACGCCTGTGGCTCGAGGACGTGGTCGTTCCCGAGCGCTACACGCTCTGCTTCACGGGCGAGGGCGTGGCGGCCGGGTTCGCGAAGGGCGCGGCCCGGGTCGTGCTAACCGAAGACGGCGACGCGACCCTCCTCGACTACCACGTGACCGCGACCATCGGCGGCAAGCTCGCGCAGCTCGGCAGCCGCCTCGTGGATCCGGCCGCCAGGAAGCTCGCCGAGAGCTTCTTCACCGAGTTCGAGAAGGCGCTCATATAATCGCGCCCATGATCGCCACCGCCGTCCTTCCGTGAGGCTTGTCCCCGGGGAGCTCACGCTCGCGCAGCTCGAGGGCTTCGCGAATTCCGTCCAGGAAATTTCGCTCGATGCGCCGGCGCGCGAGCGCCTCGCGGCCGGCGCCGAGTCGGTGCGCCGGATCGTGGCGCGCGGCGAGCCCGCCTACGGGATCAACACCGGCTTCGGGAAGCTCGCCCACACGCACATCCCGCACGACCAGCTGGAGCTGCTCCAGCGAAACCTCGTGCTCTCGCACAGCGTGGGCGTGGGGCC
>DATBEA010000434.1:0-5488 GCA_036276215.1 Usitatibacter sp. | reverse complement strand
TGGCGCTTCGGATCCCAGCGATGGCCGGGGCCGCGAAGCGACACGATTCTCTCCTTCGCCCGCGACTTCTCCTCGTCGCGGCGCGCCCCGCCGAAGGCGCAGTCGAAGCCTCCTGCGTCGAGCGCCTGGCGAAGCCCCTGGGTTTTCCACAAGTCCGTATGCACGCCCGAGCCATGGTCGAACGGGTTGATGCCGAGCTTATCGGCCTCGGGATTTCGATGCACGATGAGCCGCACGCCGGGCATCGACGCCACGCGATCGCGCATGGCGTACATGTCGCGGAATTTCCAGCGGGTGTCCACGTGCAGGAGCGGGAAGGGAATCGGCGCGGGGAAGAACGCCTTGCGCGCGAGGTGCAGCAGCGTCGAGCTGTCCTTGCCCATGGAGTAGAGCATCACGGGCCTCTCGCATTCGGCCACGGCCTCGCGCAGGACGTGGATGCTCTCGGCCTCGAGGTGCTCGAGGAGCGTGAGCTCTGTCATGGCGCTATGCCGAAGCCGGCCTCTGGAAGAAGAGGAACACGCCCAGCTCGCCGCCATGGTCGGTGAACTCCGCGTGGAAGCGCTGGACGCCCGCGCGCTGCATCGCGAAGAGCGCCTGGGTCATCGGATAGGGATTCATCTGCATCTCCGGGTCCGGGGGCGGCGCAACCGGCGCTTGGACGGGCGGCTCGGACTGCGCGGACGGCGGCTCGGCCGGTGGCGGCCCGGAAGGCGGCGGCTCGGGCGGCGGTGGCATTCCGTGCGTGGGCTCGAACCAGTCCTTCGAATAGGCGAAATGGATCGCCCCCACGCCCTGCGGCGCGATGCGCTCGAGGAGCGATGCGAAGATCACGCGCACCCGCTCGGGCGCGATGTGCTGCAGGACGATGAACGAATGAACGAGGTCGAAGTTTCCCTCGATGCCGGTGAGCTCGTCATCCGCACCCTGGAGGCGCACCGAGCGCGCACCCGCGGCCTCGCAGTTGCGCTGCGCTTCGGCGAGCATCGAGGGCGAGACGTCCACGCCCAATACGTCGGGCGCGATCGCGGCGAAGGAAACCAGCACGCGGCCCACGCCGCAGCCGAAATCGAGCACCGACTTCGGCGCGAACCCCGGATGGATGTGCTGGCGGATCATCGCCATCACGTACTCGGCGTGATGGCGGCCCGAATCGAAGAACTCGCGGCGCGCGTCGTGATCCAGGGCGTCCGAGCGGAAGCGCGGCTGGGTGATCACGCCGAAGTAGGGGTCGCGCCGGCCCCACGCCTCCCACGCGTCGTCGGTGCTCAGGCTCGCGGGAGCTTCTGGAGGAATTGTTGCCATTGTGGAAGGATCGCATCGAACAGGTATCGGGTGGAGACTTGCGTCCCGAGGCCGACGAGCTCGTCGCGGCGGCCGGGGGATTGCCGGTCCAGCACGACGGCAATGGCGTTCGCCAGGTCGGCGCTCGAATAGGGACTGAAGTACTGGGCGGCATCCGCGAAGATCTCCCGGTGGACGGGAATGTCGGAGGCGATCACGGGGCTTGCGCAGCGCATCGCCTCCACGCCGGAGAAATCGAAGCCCTCGCCGTAGCTGGGGCAGATGGTCGCTTGCGCATGGCGATAGAGCAGGCGCAGCTCCGCGGGCGGCACGTCTTCGAGCGCGAAGAGATCGCCGCGCGCGATCCAGGGACCGAGCTTGCGCTTGATCGATTCATGGTCCCAGCCGAGCTCGCCCACGAGGACCAGCTTGAGGTCGGGATGCAGGCCGGCCCGCAGCTCCTCCCAGGCGGCGAGCAGGGTCGAGTGATTCTTGCGTGGCTCGATCGTGGATACCATCAGGATGTATTTCGAGGCGCGGCCGCGGGCCTCGTCGCTGGATCTCGCGGTCTCTTTTTCGAACTCCAGGTTGGCGCGAGAGCGCAGGATCTCCGGGACCAGCGTCGAGTCCCTGTCTTCGGGAAAGTAGTGGTGCGAGACCATGTTGTGGATGACCGTCGATCGCTCTCCGAGCTGCGGGAAGATCCCCAGGAGGTCCTTGCGGGTGGCTTCCGACACGCATGCGAAGCGCGCACCCGATCGCACGTTCTCGCGCAGCGCGTAGTAGTGCGACGCCTGGTGGAATTCCATCTGGTTGATGGTGTGCGGCATGAGGATGGGGAATGCGTCGTGGTAGCGCACCACCAGTTGGGTGCCCGGTGAAACGCGTGCCGGATAGGGCGTCTCCACGATCATCGCGTCGAAGCCGGCCGTGTCGAGCCTCGGATAGAGCGCATGCCCGAAGTTGCGCGTGAAAAGGGCGCAGCGATGCATCGCCGACCACGGGATCCGCGACACCCGGAATCCGGCCGAGGTGACGGAGTCGAAATCGGACGCGTGAAGCGTGTTCGCGAAGAGGGCTCGCCAGAGGAAGTCGCGAAAATGCGCGGCCTCGAAGCGTCCGAGGTGCTCGCTCCCTCCGAGCATTGTGCGCACGGCCATCGCGATGGTCGCGAGGTAGCGGTTGTAGATGATTTCCTGCGACGAGATCACGACGCGCGAGAGCGCATGCAGCCGGCGATCGATCGGCTCCGCCTCGCCGGCACCCACCGCGAGGCCCTTGGCGAGCACGTGGCCGCTCGACTGGATGAGGCCCTGGGCGTCGATGCCCTCCATGCGGCGCAGCGCCCGGAAGAGGAGCCGCGTCTCCTGGGGAATTCCCGCATGGCCGTCGAAGGCCGGGCGCAGCTCGAGCAGGACTCTCAAGGATCGCTGCTCAGACAAGGTGTTCGGCCATTTCCCGGTTGTAGAACTCGTAGGCCGCGTCGACGCTCGGGAAGGGAAGGAGCTTGCCCTCGTGCAGCACGCAGGCCTCCTGGCAGTAGAGCTTGATCACGTTGGCGTCGTGCGTGACCAGGATGAACGCGCGGTCCTTGCGCTTGTGGAAAAGCTCGACGTGGCAGCGCTCGTGGAAGCGCACGTCGCCCACCACCATGGCCTCGTCGATGAGGAAACAGTCGAACTCCACGGCCATCGAGAGCGCGAAGGCGAGCCGCGTGAGCATGCCGTGCGAGTAGTGGTACACGGGCTCCCGGAAGTAGACGCCCAGCTCGGTGAACTCCTCCACGAAGGCGATCTTCGGCCTGTAGTCGACGCCGTAGATGCGGCAGACGAATTTCAGGTTGTCCAGGCCCGTCATGTGCGGCTGGAACGCGCCCCCGAAGGCGAGCGGCCACGACACGCTCATGCCGCGGCGGATGTGCCCCGAGGTCGGGCTCTCGGCGCCGCTGATGAGGCGGATGAGCGTGGACTTTCCCGCGCCGTTCTTTCCGAGGATGCCGAGGTTGCGGCCGGGCGCGAGCTCGAAGCTCACGTCGTCCAGCACCTTGTGCGGCCCCCGGCGGGTCGAGTAGGACTTGGTCACGTGCTCGACGCGGATCATTGCGCCACCTCGACGCGCCGGCCCGCTTCGCGGACCAGGAAAAGCCCGAACAAGGTGAGCAGCAGGCAGCAGGTCGCCATGTAGCGCACGTCGTAGTGCGTCTGCACGGCGGTGCCGAAGTAGCCGTCGCGCAGCAGCTCCACCCCGTGCACCATCGGGAGCAGCAGCACCATCTCCTGGAAACGCTCGGGCAGCCAGTCCACCATGAATGCCGCCCCGGAGAGCGGAAAAAGCAGGTACGCCGCGGGATGCCACAGGCGCTCCGCGATGGCGGTGTACGCCGTGCCAGCGCCGATCACGAGGGCGAGGCTCGCGCCGAACCAGACGAGCATGAGCCATCCGGCCACGACCCTGAGCGGATCCGCGGGAAGCGGCATCCAGTCGATCCACGTGAAGAGCGTCGCCAGGAGAAGGAAGGAGCCGGTCGCGCCGGCCACCTCGAGCAGGATGCGCGTGAGGAAGACGTCGATCACCTGGACGTTGCGGTGGTACAGCAGTCCCTTGTTCGCCTCGATCGCCATGGAGCAGCGCGTCGCGCAATTGCGCCACAGCAGCACCGACGAGTAGCCCGTGACGGCGAAGGCGACGATCGGAAGGCTCGAGCCGTGCTGCAGGCCCACCGCCGTCCAGAGCGCGGCCACGCCCAGCGTGAAGGTCATGGGCTCGGCGACGAGCCACAGCACGCCCACGTTGTCGCGCCCGAAGCGGGTGATGACTTCCCGCATCAGGAGCGCATGTAGCACCCGCCGCTGTATCGACAGGGCGCGCACGAGGCGCGTGCGTGCGCCGGACTCAGTCCGCATGCTCGCGGATGCTCGCCACGAGCAGGCTCGCCACGCCCCAGGCGATGAGCGAGAGCACGAGGACCGTCACGATGGCGCGCAGCCGCCGCGGCTCCACCGACTGGTCGGGAAGGTTCGGCAGCACCAGCCGCTCGAGGTAGAGCTGCTTGCGCTGCGCCTCGCTGCGCGCGCTCTCCAGCCCCGCCAGCGCCGTGGCGAGCTGGCGCTCGGCGAACGTGCGCTCGAGGGCGAGGCGCTCGAAGTCCGGCGCGCGCGAGCTGAACGAGCCCGAGCCGCTGGTCACCTTGGCGCTCTCGGCGGCCGCGCCGCGGCGCAGCGTGTCCGCCTTGCTCACGAGGGCCGGGATCTGCGGGTTGTTGGGCGAGAGCTGGCGAAGCTGCGCGATCTGCGCCTCGGTGGAAAGGAGCTCCTCGTTGATCTTGGCAACGCCCTGGAGCTGGAGCGACGCCTGGCGATCGGGCTCGTAGACGGACTGCTTGCCGCGGTACACGGAGAGCTTCGCGGCGGCATCCTTCATCCGTTCCTCGCCCACCTTCACCTCGCCGGCGGCGAAGCTGATGAGGTCGGCCCGGGTGCGCTCGTTCAGCTCGTTCACCAGCCGCTCGGCCAGGTGCAGCAGCGTGTCGTTGATGCGCTGCGCATCGGCGGGGTCGAAGGCGCGCACGCGCAGCACGCTGATCGAGGAAGTCGGGTCGAAGTCCACCGACACGCGCTTCTGCCAGTAGATGTGGAACGCCTCGAAGCTCTCGTCCCACCACGCGATGCCCGGGAAGCGGTCGAAGAAGTCCGCCTTGTGGTCCGAGTAGGCGCGCCGCACGGCGAGCTTGTCGTCGACCGCCTTCAGCGCGTCGCGCGACAGGATGTAGTCGTGGACGGCGTACGCGTCCTCCTGCGTGCGCGGCAGGATGGAGCCCTGCAGGAGGGCGCCCAACGCCGCGTCGGGTGCGCGCACCTGGGTGCTTCGCACCAGGAAGCGCGACTCGGAGACGTACACGTCCGAAGCGACGAGGCCGTAGTAGATCACGGCGACCAGCACGGGAATCGCCACGATGATGACGAACAGGGGATTGCGACGCAGCCAGCTCATTGCTTTCATTCAGTGGGGGCGGTTTCGCCAGAGGTCGCCCGCGTGCACGAGGGCCGCGCGACTGCGCAGGGCCGCCACGTCGCGCCGCGCGGGCCATGAATCGTAGCAGCCTTCGCCCTCCTGTGCGGCGCCCGGCTCGCCCGCCGCGATCCGCGCGAGGTTTTCCACGAGGAGGTCGGCGCCGCGCCGGTACAGGCGGGCCGTGGCCGCGAGC
>DATBEA010000433.1:0-8554 GCA_036276215.1 Usitatibacter sp. | reverse complement strand
CGGAGCTTGTTGCCGATGATGAACTCGGTGGACCCGCCCCCGATGTCCACGACCAGCCGGTTGTGGTGGGACATCGGCAGCGAATGCACCACGCCCAGGTAGATGAGCCGCGCTTCCTCGCGTCCGGGGATGATCTCGATGGGAAAGCCCAGGGTCGCCTGCGCGAGCTCGAGGAAGGGGCCCGCGTCGCGCGCCACGCGAAGCGCGTTGGTGCCCACCACGCGCACCGCCTCCGTGGGCATGCCCTTCAGCCTTTCCCCGAAGCGGCGCAGCGCCGCGATGGCGCGGTCCTGCGCGAGGCTGTCCAGGTGCTTGTCGGCCGTGAGCCCGCTTCCCAGCCGCACCGTCTCCTTGAGCGAATCGAGCGGATAGATCTGGTCGTCCACCACCCGCCCGATGGCGAGGTGGAAGCTGTTGGAGCCCAAGTCGACCGCGCCCAGGGTGCTATATTCCATCGAAGCAAGTATGCCATTCGCTACTGTCACGGGAATGTCACGAAGCGACGCTAAGGTGAGGGCCCGCAAGAAGAGCGCGACCAAGCGTCAGCCATTGCCGCCGGAGCACTTCCTCAACCGCGAGCTGCAGGCGCTCGAGTTCAACCGCCGCGTGCTGGCACTCGCCGAGGACAAGTCGGTTCCCATCCTCGAGCGGCTCAAGTACCTGTGCATCGTCTCGTCGAACCTGGACGAGTTCTTCGAGATCCGCGTCTCGGGCCTGAAGGAGCAGATCAAGCTGGGCGCCAAGGCGAGCGGACCCGACGGCATGAGTCCCCTCGCCGTGTTCCGCCAGGTCGCCGCGCGCGCCCAGGGCATCGTCGAGAGGCAGTACCGGCTGCTGAACGAGGAGGTCCTGCCGGGCCTGGCGAAGGAGAAGATCCGGTTCCTGCGCCGCGCGGAATGGACCCCGTCGCAGCAGGAGTGGATCCGCGACTACTACTTCCGCGAGATGATGCCCGTGCTCACGCCCATCGGGCTCGATCCCTCGCATCCGTTCCCGCGCGTGTTCAACAAGAGCCTCAATTTCGCGGTCGAGCTGGAAGGCCGCGACGCCTTCGGGCGCGATTCGCGCGCGGCCATCGTGCAGGCCCCTCGTGTGCTGCCGCGGGTGATCCTGCTGCCGAAGCAGGTGGCCCACGGGCCCACGGACTTCATCTTCCTCACCTCGATCCTCCACGCCCACGTGGGAGAGCTTTTCTCGGGAATGAACGTCCAGGGCTGCTACCAGTTCCGCGTCACGCGAAACTCCGACCTCTTCGTCGAGGAGGAGGAAGTGAAGGACCTGAAGAAAGCGCTGCAGGGCGAATTGCCGCAGCGCCATTTCGGCGACGCGGTGCGCCTGGAGGTGGCCGACAACATGTCGGAGGCGATGACGCGCTTCCTGCTCGGGCAGTTCGGGCTGGAGGCCGACGACCTCTACTCGGTGGCGGGCCCGGTGAACCTGGTGCGCCTCATGAGCATCCCCGGGCAGGTGGACCGCCCCGACCTCGAGTTCCCGCCCTTCACGCCGGGCCTGCCCAAGGCGTTCTCGAAGGGCCGCGACATCTTCGAGACCATCCGCAAGTGCGACCAGCTGCTGCATCGCCCGTTCCAGTCGTTCCAGCCCGTCATCGATTTCATCCAGCAGGCGGCGCGCGACCCGCGCGTGGTCGCGATCAAGCAGACCGTGTACCGCACCGGCACCGACTCGGTGATCATGCAGACGCTGATCGACGCGGCGCGCGCCGGCAAGGAAGTGACCGTGGTGGTCGAGCTCATGGCGCGCTTCGACGAGGAAGCCAACATCAACTGGGCGGCGCGCCTCGAGGAGGTGGGGGCCCACGTGGTGTACGGCGTGGTCGGGCACAAGACCCACGCGAAGATGGCCCTCGTGGTGCGGCGCGAGGACGGCAAGCTCGTGCGTTATGCCCACCTGGGCACGGGAAACTACCACCCGCGCACGGCGCGCCTCTACACGGACTTCGACCTGCTCACCGCCGACCGCGACGTCTGCGGCGACGTGAACGAGGTCTTCCAGCAGCTCACGGGACTGGGGAAGGTCACGAAGCTGAAGCACGTCTGGCAATCGCCCTTCACGCTGCACCAGCGCGTGCTCGAGGCGATCGAGAACGAGACGAAGATCGCGCGCTCGGGAAAGCCCGCGCGGATCGTGGCCAAGATGAACGCGCTCCTCGAGCCGCAGGTGATCGAGGCGCTCTACAAGGCGTCGAAGGCGGGCGTGAAGGTCGACCTCATCGTGCGGGGGCTCTGCGCGCTGAGACCCGGCGTTCCCGGGCTTTCGGAGAACATCCGCGTGCGCTCGATCGTCGGGCGCTTCCTCGAGCACACGCGCATCTTCGAGTTCAAGGGTGGCGGGCAGACGCTGGTCCGGCTCTCGAGCGCCGACTGGATGGACCGCAACTTCTTCCGCCGGATCGAGCTCTCGTTCCCGGTCACCGACGCGAAGCTGAAGAGCCGCGTCGTGAACGAGGGCCTGAAGCCCTACCTCGACGACAACACGGAGGCCTGGGACATGCAGCCCGACGGGACCTTCAAGCGGATGAAGCGCGGGCGGCGAAAGGCCCGGAGCGCGCAGATGGCGCTCATGAACGCCCTGGCGAAATAGCCTACCAGTACGTCCAGGGCTTGTACCACTTGCGCTCGGCCGAGTTGTGGCCGGCCGCGCTCATGGCATCGCCCGGATAGTTCGTCGCGAGCACGCGCTTGGCGTCGTCGCGCAGCTCCTTCATGTTCATGCGGTCGTAGGCCTCGACCATGATCTGGAGCGCCTCGCGATGCCCCGGCGAGCTCGGGAAGCGGGTGATGGCGTCCTGCGCGCGGTTGGCGGCGGCGAGGTAGGCGCCGCGCGCCATGTAGTAGTGCGCGACGTTGAGCTCGTGGCGCGCGAGGGCCTCCACCAGGTAGGCCATGCGCTCGCGCGAATCCGGGGCGTACCTGCTCTCGGGAAAGCGCGTCACCAGGTCCTTGAAGCCTTCGAACGATTCGCGCGCGGCCTTCGGGTCGCGGTCGGCGAGGTCCTGGCTGATCACGCGGGCGAGCGGGCCCAGGTCTTCCTTGAAGTTGGCGAGCGCCTTCAAATAGAGCGCGTAGTCGACGTTCGGATGGTTCGGGTGCGCCTTGATGAACTTGTCCAGCGTGCTCACCGCCAGCGCCGTCTCCGACTGCTTGTAGTATGCGTAGGCCTTCTCGAGCTGCGCCTGGTCGGCGAAGCGCCCGAAGGGGAACTTGGCCTCGAGCTGGTCGTAGAGCTTGATCGAGGCATCCCAGTTGCCCGACTCGAACTCGTCGTGGGCGGCCTTGTAGTACTCGGGGGCCTGCCAGTCCTTCTTGGGGTCGGTGACCTTGTTGAAGAAGCTGCAGCCGCCCAGGGCAGCGGCGAGGAGCAGGGCGGCCAATGCCGCTACACTTCGAGTCATGGGCAATTCCGTGTCGCGAAGCGCCGATTATAACGTGGCGGCCGAGGGCTCCCGCGAGCTGCGATTCACGATTCCCGTGGACCTCGCCGGGCTGCGCCTGGACCAGGCGCTCGCCCGGCTGCTCCCCGGCGAGTCGAGAAGCCGCCTCGCGCGCCTCATCGGCGAGGGCCTGGTGCTCGTGGACGGCGCGCCCGCCGCGGGAAAGCGCAAGGTCACGAGCGGCGCATCGGTCGAGGTGCGCCTCGCCCCGCGCGTGGAGCAAAGCGCCTACCGCCCCGAGGCGATCGCGCTCGACGTGGTCCACGAGGACCCCGACGTGCTCGTGGTGAACAAGCCGGCGGGCCTGGTCGTGCACCCGGGAAGCGGCAACTGGGCGGGCACGATGCTCAATGCCTTGCTGCATCGCGCCCCCGAGCTCTCGCACCTGGCGCGCGCGGGCATCGTCCACCGGCTGGACAAGGACACCAGCGGGCTGCTCGTGGTGGCGCGCAACGAGCCCGCGCAGCTGGCGCTCGTGAAGGCGCTCGCCGCCCATGACGTGAAGCGCACGTACCTGGCGCTCGTGCGCGGCAAGGTGGCGGGGCCGGGCAAGGTGCAAGCGCCCATCGGGCGCCATCCCGTGCATCGCACGCGCATGGCGGTGGTGGCGGGCGGCAAGCCCGCCGTCACGCACTACCGCGTGCGCAAGCGCTTCGCCGCGCACACGCTCCTCGAATGCGACCTCGAGACGGGCCGCACCCACCAGATCCGCGTCCACCTCGCTTCCATCGGCCATCCCATCGAAGGCGACCCGGTGTACGCCGGCCGCGCGAAGGCGATCTTCGGGCGCCAGGCGCTGCACGCGTGGAAGCTTTCGTTCGCGCACCCGCGCACGGGCAAGGCGATGGCCTTCGAGGCTGCCTTGCCCGGGGACTTCAGCGCCCTCGTCGCGGGGCTGGAGAAATGAGCGCGCCCGCATGGATCGTCCCCGACTGGCCCGCGCCGCGCGGCGTGCATGCGTTCGTCACGACGCGCGACATCGACCTGGGTCCCGACGGCGGCGGGCGCGAACGCGTCCTCGCCCACGTTCCCGCGAAGCCGCGCTGGATGAAGCAGGTGCATGGCGCCCACGTCTCGCGGCTCGATGCCGAGGCAGGCGCCATCACGGCGGACGCGGCGGTCACCTCGGCGCCGGGGACCGTGGCGGTCGTGCTCGTCGCCGACTGCATGCCGGTGATGCTCTGCGACGACGAAGGCGAGCGCGTCGGCATCGCGCACGCCGGCTGGCGCGGCATGGCCGCGGGCGTGATCGAGAACACCGTGCAGGCCCTGGGCGCGGAGCCCTCGCGCGCGATGGCCTGGCTGGGCCCGGCGATCGGCCCGCGAGCCTTCGAGGTGGGCGAGGATGTGCGCGAGGCCTTCCTGCGCGTGGACTCGCGCTCCGATGCCGCCTTCGCGCCGCGGGGCGGCGGAAAGTACCTCGCGGACCTCTACTCGCTCGCGCGCCAGCGCCTCGCGCGAGCCGGCGTCACGCGCGTGCACGGCGGCGGCTTCTGCACCCTGAGCGACGCTGCCCGGTTCTTCTCCTACCGGCGCGGCGGCGACCCGGGCCGCATGGGCGCCTTCATCTGGCGCGAATGAAGCCATGAACACGCTCGGCTACATCGTCGCCGCTTGCGCCCTGGGCGCGCTCATCTCGCTCGCCCTCGCGGCGTTCATCGCCTCGCGGATGCGACCGCGCTGGATCTCGACACTGGTGAGCTACGCGGTGGGCGCCATGCTGGGCGCGGCGTTCCTCGACATCCTCCCGGAGGTCTTCGAGCAGGCGAAGAGCCCCTCGCGGGCGGCGTCCTTCATCCTCTTCGGGCTCCTCGCCTTCTTCGTCCTGGAGAAGATGCTCCTCTGGCGGCACCACCACCATCATGGCGAGGAGGAGGAAGCGGAACCGCGCGACGACCGCACCGGCGCCTATCGGGTGAAGGCGCACGGGCACGAGCACGCCGACGAGCACGACCACGGCGGCGGCCGCGTGGGCTGGATGATCATCTTCGGCGATTCGTTCCACAACTTCACCGACGGGGTGATCATCGCGGGCGCCTTCCTCGCCGACGTGAAGGTGGGCGTGGTGACGTCCATCGCCATCATCGCGCACGAGATCCCCCAAGAGATCGGCGATTTCCTGGTGCTGCTGCATTCGGGCTTCGGGCGCAGGAAAGCGCTTTTCTGGAACGCGGTCTCCGGCCTTTCGGCGGTGGTGGGCGGCGTGGCGGCGTATTTCGCGCTCTCGGCGATATCGGGTTGGGTCCCGGAAATCCTCGCCTTCGCGGCGGCGAGCCTCATCTACGTCGCGGTCGCGGACCTCATCCCCGGGCTCCACAAGCGAACGGGACTTGCCGACTCCGTGGCCCAGGTGGGCTTCATCGCCCTGGGCATCGCCACCATCTGGGTCGTGCACGCGGTATTATTTCCGCACACCTGAAGGATTGCCCATGCCCCGCGCGTCCGGCCGCAAGGCCGAGCATCTCGCCGCCGATTTGCGACAAGCCCACGACAAGTTCGCGGAGTCGGTGCGCGGCGAGGGCGCCACGCAGCAGGTGATGGCGGGCTTCGCGCAGGCCTACCGCGCGTGGCTCGAGAGCCTTTCGGCCAAGCCCGAGACCATGCTCGACCTGCAGGGCAAGTACATGCAGGAGCAGATGAACCTGTGGATGAAGGCGATGCAGCCTTCCCACGACGGCAGCGGCGGGGACGGCGAGCCCGTCTCCGACAAGCGCTTCAGCGCGCCGGAATGGAACGAGCTGCCGGTCTTCCGCTACTTCCGCGATTCGTACCTGCTCACCTCCAGGATGATGATGCAGGCGGTGGACTCGGCGGACCTCGACCCCACGACCCGGCAGCGCATGCGCTTCTTCATGCGCCAGTACCTGGACGCGGCGGCGCCGTCCAACTACCTCATGACCAACCCCGAGGCGCTCAAGGCCGCGATGGAATCGGGCGGCGAGTCGCTGCAGGAGGGCATGAAGAACCTGCTCGCCGACATGGAGAAGGGCCACATCTCCATGACCGACGAGTCGGCCTTCGAGGTGGGCAAGAACATCGCGGTCACGAAGGGCTCGGTGGTCTACGAGGACGAGCTCCTGCAGCTCATCCAATACGTGCCCACCACGGCGAAGGTCTACGAGAGGCCGCTCGTGATGGTCCCGCCCTGCATCAACAAGTACTACATCATGGACCTGCAGCCGGAGAACTCCCTCGTGAGGTTCGCGCTGGAGCAGGGCTTCACCGTGTTCATGGTTTCGTGGCGGAACGTGAAGGAGGAGCAGGCGCGTGTCGAGTGGGACGACTACATCGCCCAGCTCATCGGCGCGCTCGACCACGCGGCCAAGATCTCGAAATCGGCGAAGATCCACGCGCTGGGCTTCTGCATCGGCGGCACGCTCGTCGCCGCCGCCCTCGCGGTGCTCGCCAAGAGGAACAAGCATCCGGCGGTGACGCTCACGCTCCTCACCACGCTCCTCGAATTCTCCGACGTGGGCGAGATTCGCGTGTACATCGACGAGAACTTCGTGGGCAGGCGCGAGAAGCAGCTGGCCCGGGGCGGCCTCGTTCCCGGCCAGGAGCTGGCCGGCGCCTTCTCCAGCCTGCGCGCGAACGACCTCATCTGGTCCTACGTCGTGAACAACTACCTCAAGGGGCGCCAGCCGCCCGCGTTCGACCTGCTGTACTGGAACGCGGACGCGACGAACCTTCCCGGCCCGATGTACGCGTACTACCTGCGCAACACCTACCAGGACAACAAGCTCTGCAAGCCCGACGCGCTCACGATGCTCGACACGCCCGTGAGCCTGAAGCGCCTGAAGATGCCCGCGTTCGTGTTCTCGGCGCGCGAGGACCACATCGTGCCCTGGAGGGGCGGCTACTCCAGCGCGCGTACCCTGGGCGGCAAGGTGCGCTTCGTGCTCGGGGCGAGCGGCCATATCGCCGGCACCATCAACCCGGCCTCCAAGGGCAAGCGCAGCTACTGGATGAACGACGCGATGCCGGCCGATCCCGAGAAGTGGTTCCAGGCGGCCCGCGAGCTTCCCGGGAGCTGGTGGACCGAATGGATGAAGTGGCTCCGCCCCCAGGCGGGGCCGATGGTGGCGGCCCGCAAGAGGCTCGGCGACGCGAAGCACAAGCCGATCGAGCCCGCGCCGGGACGCTACGCCAGGGAGCGCGTCTAGGCTCCGGGTAACGACAAAGGAGGAGTGAGGAAATGGCTCAACGTGTGGCGTTGGTCACCGGCGGCATGGGCGGGCTGGGCGAGGCGATCTGCATGAAGCTCGAGAAGATGGGCATCAAGGTCGTCGTCACCCACTCGCCGGGCAACACCAAGTACAAGGACTGGATGAAGGAGATGGAGTCCCAGGGCCACACGTTCTTCGCGTATCCGTGCGACGTGTCCGACTTCGATTCCTGCCAGAAGATGGTGGAATCGGTCACGAAGGACCATGGCCCGATCGACATCCTCATCAACAACGCGGGCATCACGCGCGACATGACCTTCAAGAAGATGACGAAGGTCGACTGGGACGCGGTGATGCACACCAACCTGGACAGCGTCTTCAACGTGACGAAGCCGATCGTGGACGGCATGGTCGAGCGGGGCTGGGGACGCATCATCAACGTCTCCAGCGTGAACGGGCAGAAGGGCGCCTTCGGCCAGACCAACTACTCGGCGGCGAAGGCGGGCATGCACGGCTTCACCAAGGCGCTCGCGCTGGAAGTGGCGAAAAAGGGCGTCACCGTGAACACCATCTCGCCGGGCTACATCGGGACGAAGATGGTGCTCGCCATCCCGAAGGACGTGCTGGATACGAAGATCGTCCCGCAGATCCCGGTGGGCCGCCTGGGCAAGCCCGAGGAAGTGGCAGGCCTGTGCGCCTATCTCGCCTCGGAAGAGGCGGCCTTCCTCACCGGCGCCAACATCGCGATCAACGGCGGCCAGCACATGGCTTGAGCGGGGCCGCGGCCTCGCGGGCCTCGCCATCCCTGGAATTCCCACCTTCTCAGGTAGGGACGCGGCGACAGGTTCGTGCCAGAATCGGGCATGGCTTGTCCGCCGGGCGATACGTCGTGTTGAGCCTTGCTCGCCGCCTGGTTTGGGGATCGATCCCCGCTGCG
>DATBEA010000432.1:0-4229 GCA_036276215.1 Usitatibacter sp. | reverse complement strand
CAACGTCTCCGCTGCCGACACGCGGCCGATCTGACGAGGCCGCTCCTCGAGATTCAATGCAGAAAGTAGGCCCCCGACACGACCCTTCCCGCGCCCTCGAGCTTGGCGGTGCGAAACGAAGACTAAGCAACCTTCCGACACCCCTCCGGCTTGAAGATCCTCCTCGTCGATGCGGGATGCTTCGCCAGCATGTCGGCCGTGCGCCGCGGCCTGCGCACGAGCTCGCCGCCGCAGTTCGGGCACACGCCGTCCAGCACGCGCTCCGTGCAATCGCGGCAGAACGTGCATTCGTAGGTGCAGATGAAAGCATCCGTCGATTCGGGCGGCAGGTTCGTGTCGCAGCACTCACACCCGGGTCTCAGCTCGAGCATCGCTTTAGGCTCCTTTTCGCTTCGCGAGGTCGGAAGGAAAGTCGACGTCCTGGGTCACGCCCGGGTCGTCCACGATGACGGTCTGCAGGAGCTCGCGATGCCGGGAAAGCAGGACCTTGGCCCCGTCGTCGCCGTCGAGCGCCAGGAGCGGGGCCTTCAACGAGCGGGCGAATCCCACGGGATGCCCGCGGATGCCGCCCAGGATCGGCGCGGCGATGTGGGCGCCCTTCTCGAGGCGGCCGGCGACCATGGCGATGGTTCCGGGACGGATGAAGGGCATGTCGCCCAGGGCCACGATCCATCCGTCGCAGGTCGCGCTCGCCGCGACGCCCGCCGCGATGGAAGCGCCGAGGCCGCGCGCGCAATCGATCGTTTCCACGATCTCGCAGCCCGCCTCGTCGAGGATCGCGTAGAGGCGCTCGGCGCCCGGCGGGATCACCGCGAGCGCGTTGCCCAGGGCCGCCAGGAGGTTTCGCGCGCTCTTCGCCACGAGGGGCTCGCCGTCCAGCATCGTCGCGAGCTTGTCGGAGCCGAAGCGCGAGGCGAGGCCGCCGCACATGAGCAGCCCGCGGATCTGCGAGGGCATCGGCGCCCTACTCCGGCTTGATGCCGGCCTGCTTCACGATCTTCTCGACCTTGGCCTTGTCGGCGGCGAGCGTCTCGGCGAACTCGCGCGGCCCGCCGCCCACGGGGTCGATCCCCACGGCGCGAAGGCGCTCCACGGTGGGCGGGTCCTTCAGCACCTCGCTCACGTCGGCGGCGATCTTGTTCACGATCGCCGGGGGAATGCCGGCCGGGCCCGTGATGCCGATATAGGGCGCGAGGTCGAACCCGGGGATCTCGCTCTCGGAGATCGGCGCCACGTCGTTCGCGAGCGCCGAGCGCTTCGCGGTCGTCACGGCGATGAGCTTCAGCTTCCCGTCCTTCGCGAAGCCCTGCAGCGACGGGTATGCCGACACGACGAGCGAGACCTGGTTCGACACCGCCGCCGGCACCGACTGCCCCGTGCCCTTGTAAGGAACGTGCAGCAGGTCGATGCCGAGCGTGGCCTTCACCGACTCCATCACGAGCTGCATGATGCTGCCGATTCCGGAAGAGCCGTACGAGTACTTGCCCGGGTTCGCCTTGGCGAGCGCCACGAACTGCGGGAAGGTCGAGGCCGGGATCGACGGGTTCAGCGCGAGGAAGAGCGGCGCGCGCGCCGTGAGCGAGATGAAGGTGAAGTCCTTGTCCTCGTAGGGCAGCGACTTGTACATGTACGGGTTGATGCTGAAGGTGGCGAGGTCGGTCGCCATCAGCGTGTATCCGTCCGCGGGCCTGGCGATCAGGAACTGCGCCGCCACCACGCCGTTGCCGCCGGGGCGGTTGTCGATCACCACGGGCTCGCCCCACATCTGCGAAAGCTTCTGGCCCACGATGCGCGCGATCGTGTCCGGGAGGCCCCCGGGCGCGTAGGGCACGATGAGCGTGACGGCCCGGGCGGGCCAGGGCTGTTGCGCGAACGCGAATCCGCAGAACGACGATGCGGCGATCGCGAGCACGGCGGCGGCACGGCGGATCATCCAGGTTCCTCCCATGAGCTCCAGTCGGCGCGAGCTTACGCCCGCTTGCGCTGCGCGTCAGCCTTCGCGAGGACGATGCCGTTGCGCGAGGCGACGAGGTCGGCGAGGATCGCGAGCGCGATCTCGGGCGGCGTGCGCGAGCCGATCGACAGGCCCACGGGGCCGCGCAGCCGCGCGATCTCCTGCGGCGAGAGGTCGAAGTCGGCGAGGCGCTTGCGGCGCTCGGCGCTCGTTCGCGACGATCCCACCGCGCCCACGTAGAACGCGTCGCTCTTCAGCGCCTCGAGCAGCGCCATGTCGTCGAGCTTCGGGTCGTGGGAGACGGTGAGGATCACGCTGTGCCCGTCGGGCCGGAAGGCGAGCACCGCGTCGTCGGGCATGCCGTCGATCCACGTGGCGCCCTTTGCGCGCCAGGCGCTCTTGTATTCCTCGCGCGGATCGCAGACGAACACCTGGAAGTCCACGGTGGACGCGACCTCGGCGAGGTAGTGCGCGATCTCGGACGCGCCGATCACCAACATGCGCCAGCGCGGGCCGTGGATGCTCGTGAACGCCGTCTGGGTGCGCGAGCATTCGTCGGTGGGCTGCGCCGCCTCGAGCGACCAGTCGCCGGAAGCGAGGTCCACGCGCCGCGCCACCACCCGCCCGGCCGAAATGGCGTCGAGAAGCATCGAGATCTCCGCGGCCTTCACCTCGGGCTCGATGATCACCTCGAGCTCGCCCCCGCAGGGAAGCCCGAAGCGGCGCGCTTCCTCGGCGGTGACGCCGTAGGCGGCGAAATGGGGCTTGCGGCCGCGGTACTCCTCGCGGCGGGCGACGAGGTCGTCCTCGATGCAGCCCCCGGAGACCGAGCCCACCAGGATGCCGTCGTCCCGAATGACGGCGAGCGAGCCGGGCGGGCGCGGGCTCGCGCCGAAAGTCTGCGCGACGGTGAGGAGCCATACGCGCCGGCCCGCCTTCACCCAGTCGAGGGCGCGCTCCAGGACGTCGAGATCCAGGCTTTGCATCCGCCCAGTATAGAGCCGCGGGCCTTACCCGCCGGGGGGCGGCTCGAGCTTGAAGAGCCCGGCGATGGCCGCGCGATATTGCTCGAAGCCGGCGCCGCTCAGGTTATGGTGCCCCGCGCCCTCCACGCGCACGAACCGCTTGGGGGAACGCACGGCGGCGTAGACCTCCTCCCCCATCTCGAAGGGCACCACGGTGTCGCGCGTGCCATGGGCGACGATCACCGGCACCTTCACCTCGCCGATCTTCGACATCACGTCGAATTTCTGGGTGAGGATGAGCGAGACCGGCAGGAATCCCCAGGACGAGCGCTTGATCATGTCGGGGACCGAGGTGAAGGTCGCTTCCAGCACGAGCCCCGCGGCCTCCGGATGGCGGCGCGCGAGCTCCACCGCGATCGCCCCGCCCAGCGAATGGCCGACGATGTAGCGGGGCTTGCCGGGTGCGAGCTTCTCCAGGTAGCTCCAGGCCGCTTCCGCGTCCTCGTAGGCCAGCGCCTCGGTGGGCGCCACGTCGGCGCTCTCGCCGAAGCCGCGATAGTCCACCGCGAGCACCGAGAAGCCGAGCCGCTGCCAGCGGTCGATGCGGGTCACGCTGCCGGTGAGGTTCCAGCGCGCGCCATGAAGGTAGAGAAGCACAGGGGCGTCGGCGCGAGCGGCGGGAAGCCACCAGCCGTGAAGCTTCTGGCCGGCCTGGCCCAGCTCGATCCATTCATCCTGGAAGGAATAGCGCTCGCGGTCGAAGCCCCACCACGCGTCGCGCGTGGGACGGAAGATGAGCTCGCCCTGCTTTTCGGAGAGGAAGGCGCAGCCGCCGATCAGGATGGCGGCGGCGAAGGCCAGCGCCCGCCGGGCTACTTGGCCAGGACGGGTACGGGAAACAGCGTGTGGCGGTGTTCCGTTTCGCCCTCGATCACGATCCAGGCGGCCAGGATGACCACGACGATCGCCGCCACTACCTCGAAGGCCGGATTGCGGACTATCTTCCAAAGCACCTTTTGCCAGTCGGATTCAATAAGCGGTTGCATCTGACCCATTCTCCCGATTCAAGGTTTCGGGACCTCGGTTCGGCGGAATCGATTCCCGCCGCCTGATGGCCTACGTAAGGCCATGGCGATGCAATTTCAATGCCGCAATCGCTCAACGCATGATCCCCCTTTCGGTGCACGGGCGACGTGGGCTTTTGTAACCGGTCATGTCCACTTTTCCGAGGCAAGCGGCAGGCTTCGCGCGCGCTTCCCGGTGAGGGCGAAGAGCGCGTTGGCCACCGCGGGGGCGATGGGCGGCACGCC
>DATBEA010000431.1:0-9463 GCA_036276215.1 Usitatibacter sp. | reverse complement strand
GGGCACCTCGACCAGCGAGAATCGATCCGTGATCTGGATGGCGCCGATGAGCGCTCCGGCGATTCCCGCCTCGTTCGCGATCGCGCCGACGAGATCCTGCGGGCGCACGCCGCCCAGCTTGCCCAGGCTGATGTAGAGGCGTGCCATGCCGCCCCCGCTGCCCGCGCGGGCGTCGGGGCGGCGGGGCTCCTGGGGGGCCGCATGATCACCGGCCGTCTCGCCCTCGGTATCGGGCGTGGTTGCGAGGTGATAGAGCCTCACCGCCGCCATGGCGATCTGCATCACGTCGTACTCGCTGGAGAGCGAATCGACGACGACGCGGAAGTGCTCCGCTTCGTCGGCGGCGAGCGCCTCGCGCAGCACCGCGATCGTATTGTCGAGCCGGCGCGCCTGTAGGTCGGCCACCGTCGGCACCTGGGCGATCTCGATCTTGTGCTTGGTGAGCCTCTCGATGTTGTGCAGCGCATGGTGCTCGCGCGGCTCGACGAGCGTGATCGCGACGCCCTCGCGTCCCGCTCGCCCGACGCGTCCGATGCGGTGCACGTACGCCTCCGGTGCGGCCGGCAGGTCGTAGTTCACCACGTGGGTCAGGCGATCGATGTCGAGGCCGCGGGCGGCGACGTCCGTGGCGATGAGGAGCTCGGCCTCCCCGGAGCGCAGGCGCCGCATCACCTTGTCGCGCTCGTACTGCGTCATGCCGCCGTGCAGCGCCTCCGACTTGTAGCCGCGCGCGTTCAGCGTCTCGGTGAGCTCGTCCACCTCGATGCGCGTGCGGCAGAAGACGATCGCCGCGGCCGGCGACTCGAGATCGAGGATCCGGCCCAGGGCCTCCATCTTCTGCGCGCGCGGGAGCAGGTATGCCTGCTGGCGGACCTTGGGCGCTTCGCCCGCTTTCGCCGCCGGCTTGTTGATGCGAATGCGGATCGGATCGCGCTGGTGGCGCTTCGCGATCGCCTCGATCCGCGGCGGCATGGTGGCCGAGAAGAGGACCGTCTGGCGTCCGGCCGGGGATTCCTTGAGGACCACCTCGATGTCCTCCTGGAACCCCATGTCGAGCATCTCGTCGGCCTCGTCCAGGACGACGATGCCCACGCCGCCCATCTGCAGCGTTCCGCGCCGCATGTGGTCGAGCGCGCGCCCCGGCGTTGCGATCACGACGTCGATGCCGGAGCGCATCGCGTGGATCTGGCGCCCGATCGGTTGCCCGCCATAGACCGGCAGCACGCGCACGCCGAGCGCCTTGCCGTATCGATGCACCGCCTCGGCCACCTGCATCGCGAGCTCGCGCGTCGGCACCAGTATCACGGCCCGCGGCCCCGCATTGCTCGGACCGCCGGCATCGATGAAGCGCTGCAGGATGGGCAGCGCGAAAGCCGCGGTCTTGCCCGTGCCGGTGGCTGCCTGGCCCAGGAGGTCGCGCCCGTCGATCAACGGGGTGATGGCCTGCTGCTGGATGGGCGTGGGCTCTTCATAGCCCAGCGTGGTCAGGGCCTCGACGATGCGCGCATCGAGGCCCAGGGCGGCAAAGCCTTCGTTCTGCTGCGCTCGCTGGGTCATGCCCGCATTCTACGATTGGCTTACCAGGGCAGGGGGGTCGAGTTGTAGTCGAGATACTCGCCGTTGCGGCAGGGATCCAGCGTGCACATCATCTCGGCAAGCTTGTCGGCGACCATCGCCGGGTCCAGGGTCGCGTTCGGCCCGCCCATGTCGGTGCGCATCCAGCCCGGATGCACCGATACCACGGTGAAGCCGCGCGGTCCGAGCGTGGCGGCCTGCACGCGGGCGAGCATGTTCAGCGCGGCCTTCGACATCTTGTACGGGGCGTACACGTCGTCCCTGATGAGGCTCATCGAGGCGAAGTCGGACGAGATGTGCATGATGCGCTTGCCCCGCCCACGCTCGAGCGCCGGCAGGAGCGCCTCGCTCACCTTCATCGGCCCCAGGGCGTTGGTGCGGATGCAGCGCTCCACCGCCTCCGGCTCGAGCGCGCCGATGCGCTGGTCGATCGCGATCGCGGCGTTGTTGATCAGGCCATCGAGGGCGTTGACCTCGGCCCAGGCGCGCAGCCGCCGGCAGTCGGCCTCGTCATCGACATCGAGGACCATGGGTTCCACGCGGCCGCTGATGCCGGTGATGGCGGCGAGCGGCTTCGCGCCGGCGCCATCGCGCGCCGCGGCGTGGACGGTGAGCCCGCGACCGGCGAGCGCGCGCACCAGGTGCCAACCGAGGCCCCGGCTGCAACCGGTGACGAGCACCGAGCTCATGTCCATTCGAAGAAGATTCCCATGGCGTCGCTTCGGTGTTCTCGTGCGAAGGCGTACGCGTGCGCGCACTCGTCGGCGGCGAAGCGGTGGGTGCCCATGCCGGCGAGCGGAAAACGGCCGCTTGCGTGCAGCCGGAAGAAGGTTTCGTGGATGATCGCCGCGTTCCAGTCGCGGGTCTCGTGGCTGTCGTGCGCCCCGCGGATCGTGAGACCGCGGAAGAGCACGTCGCCCGTCAGGTGCTGCTTGCCCGGGTTGCCGTTGTCGCCGAGCAGGATGACGCGCCCGTGGTCGGCCACGCAAGCGAGCGCGTGCGCGAAGACCTCGTGGTTTCCGGTGCAGTCGATGACCACCTGGGGAGTCGCCCCGCTATCACGCAGCGCCGCCACGCCATCCTCGACTTTCATGGGCAGGAGATCCGTAGCCCCGCCGTCATGGGCCAGGCGCAGGCGGTCCTCGATCGGATCGAGTGCGAGGATGCGGGTGATGCCGGTCGCGTAGAGCCACCGGATCAGCATCTGGCCGATCGGTCCGCACCCAACCACCAGGACCGACTCGGATAGGCCCGGCGCCGCCGCGCGCAGGCCCATCGACGCGATCTTGGCCAGCGCGAACCAGCAAGCATCCCGCGCATCGATCCCTTCCGGCACGGCGGTGAGGGCGGCCGCGTCGACGGTATGCAGCGATGCGTGCGGAAGGCGGCCGCACACACGCTGGCCCACCCGGAAACCGGAAACGCCACTGCCGAGGGCGCCGATTCGGCCGACGCAGGCGTATCCGGGATAAAACGGGTAGCGGACCCAGCGATCCCAATCGGAGCCCGCCTCGAACACGCGGTGCAGGGCGATCAGCTCCGTGCCGGTGCTCATGAGCGTGAACTCGCTTCGCACCTGGACCTGGGCGGGACCGCAGGCGGGTGGCATGAACGCCTCGCAGGCGACCTGCCCCTCGCCATGGAAGACGATCCGTCTTTCGTCCGGCGCGACCCGGCTGTCGATTTCGGCGCCGGATTTTGGAATGTTGTCGATGGGTCCTCGCAGCTTGGGCAATGCGCCACGATGCGCATCGCCGATTATGTAACGGCCTGGCGTTTGCGTCTGCCTGATGCCGAATTGAACCGAGGCGTCTACAATGGGCTGGCATGGCGGTCCGCTGGGGGGCGGACGCGCTGCGCGTAGCGCCAAAAGGGGAGAAGTCCATGAAACGGAAGTTTCCGGCAGCGGCCTGGATCTTGGCCGGCGTCGTGGTCGGCATCGCAGTCGGCTACATGATCTTCCTCCAGTTCCCGGACAAGAAGTCCGCGGCGCAGATCGCGGGCTACGTCTCCATCGGCTCGGACGTCTTCCTGCGGCTGATCAAGATGCTCATCGGCCCGCTGGTGTTCTCCACGCTCGTGGTGGGCATCGCGCACATGGGCAGCGCCTCCTCCGTGGGGCGCGTGTTCGCCAAGGCGCTCGGCTGGTTCATCACCGCCTCGCTCGTCTCGCTCGTCCTGGGCTTGATCCTCGCCAACGCGCTGCAGCCGGGCCATAACCTGGGGTTGCCGCTGCCCGACATCGGCGCATCGGCCAACCTCGCCACCGCGAAGTTCACGCTGAAGGATTTTGTGAGCCACCTCGTGCCCAGGTCGTTCGCCGAGGCGATGGCGAACAACGAGATCCTCCAGATCGTCGTCTTCTCGATGTTCTTCGGCGTGGCACTGGCCGCCCTGGGCGAGAAAGGCCGCACCCTGGTCGCCGCCATCGACGAGCTCTCGCACGTCATGCTCAAGATCACCGGCTACGTGATGAAGCTCGCACCCATCGCGGTGCTGTGCGCCATGGCCGCGACCGTCGCCGTGAACGGCCTGGAGATCCTCCTCAAGTTCGCCGTCTTCATGGGCGACTTCTACCTGGGCCTGTTCGTGCTCTGGGCACTGCTGATCGGCGCGGGCTTCACCGTCCTGGGGCCGCGCGTGTTCAGGCTGCTGGTGCTCATCAAGGAGGCCTTCATGCTCGCCTTCGCGACGGCGAGCTCGGAGGCGGCCTATCCGAAGATCCTCGACGCGCTCGACCGCTTCGGCGTGAACCGCAAGATCTCGAGCTTCGTGATGCCGATGGGCTACTCGTTCAACCTGGACGGCTCGATGATGTACTGCACGTTCGCCTCTCTCTTCATCGCGCAGGCGTACAACATCGAGCTCCCGATCGGCACGCAGGTGACCATGCTGCTGATCCTCATGCTCACCTCCAAGGGCATGGCGGGGGTGCCGCGCGCCTCCCTCGTGGTGATCGCGGCCACGCTGAACCAGTTCAACATCCCCGAAGCGGGGCTGCTCCTCATCCTCGGCGTGGACACGTTCCTCGACATGGGCCGCTCGGCGACCAACGCCATCGGCAACTCGATCGCGAGCGCGGCGGTGGCGAAGTGGGAAGGCGAGCTGCTGCCGGCCGACGCGGCCGAGGCGAACGCGCACCTCATGGACGAGGCGCTCGCCTCCGGCGCGCACGCCTGAGCGCGCGACGATGAAGCCCTGGGCGGTTGCCCTTCTCGCGCCGTGGCTTGCCTGGGCCGCGACGGCCTGGGGCCAGGACGAGCCCCCGATCGAGCTCACCGGAACGCTCGCGAAGGCGCGCGCGACGGGCGTGGTCACCGTCGCCCATCGCGAATCCTCGATCCCCTTCTCCTACCTCTCGGGGCGCGGCGAGCCCATCGGCTATTCCATCGAGCTCTGCCGCAAGCTGGTCGACGCGATGCAGGCGGAGGTCGGGCGCGAGCTCGAGATCAAGTGGCTGCCCGTGACCTCCGAGTCGCGCATGGACGCCGTCGCGTCGGGCCGCGCCGACCTCGAGTGCGGCTCCACCACGAGCAACCTGGAGCGCGCGAAGCGCGTGGCATTCTCGCCGACGATCTTCGTCTCCGGCACCAAGCTCATGGTGAAGCGCGGCTCGCCCATAAAGTCCTTCCGCGACCTGAAGGGCAGGACGGTGGTCGTCACGGGCGGAACCACCAACGAGCAGGCGATGCGCGAGCTCGCGCGCAAGTTCGCCATCGACATGAAGATCGCCGTCTCGCGCGACCACGCCGAGTCCTACTCGGAGGTGGCCTCGGGCAAGGCCGACGCGTTCGCTACCGACGACGTGCTTCTCTACGGCTTGATCTCCGCGCGCGGCGATCGCGACAAGTACGACGTCGTGGGCGAATTCCTCTCCTACGATCCCTACGGGATCATGTACCGCAAGGGCGACGCGCAGCTCGCCCGCATGGTGAACGACACCTTCCACGACCTCGCCGAGGACGGCGAGATCGAGCGCCAGTACAAGCGCTGGTTCCTGAAGCGCCTGCCGTCGGGAGCGAGCATCGACCTTCCGATGAGCCCGCAGCTCGAGACCCTGGTGCGGGCGATGGCCACCAAGCCGGAATAGCGGCAGGAACCGCCGCCATCGCCATGGATCGCAAGTGGGTCGCCGCGGCGCTGCGCTCCGCGTGGGAGCGGCTGCGCCTCGCGCCGCGGATGAAGGCCGCGGTGCTCCTTCCCGTGGTGGCGCTCGTCGTCGCGATCGCTGCCCTGGTCCCTTCGCCGGAGGAGTCGGCCCTGGCCGGCGCCGAGCGCGCCGCCTTCGACGCGCAGATGCGCCTCCTTCGCGCGGTCCATCCCCGGCCGGTCGCCGACGACGTCGTGCTCATCGGAATCGACGAGCAGTCCGAGCGTGCGTTCCCCGAGCCCGTAGCCCTGTGGCACGTGCATTTCGCCGAGGTGCTCCATGCGCTCGCGCGCGCGAGGCCCGCCGCGGTGGGCGTCGACGTCTCGCTGCCCGAGCGCTCCTACGAGTTCATCATGCGCGGCCTCGACATCGAGATGATGCGCGGCCTGCTGGACCTGCGCCGCGCGTCGACGCTCGTCTATGTGCAGAACGTCGACAGCGAGGGCTCCGTGGTTCCGGTGCAGCCCAACTATCGCGGCGTGCTGGGCCCGGACAACTTCGGCCTCGACCGGCACGTGCGCGACGCCGATTCCGTATCGCGCCGCTTCGAGAAGCTCACGTTCGTCGACGGCTCGCCCGCGCCGACGCTGGTCGGGCGGATCCTCGACGGCCTGCAGCGGCCCGGCGGCGCGGGCTTCATCGACTACAGCCTGGGCACGCCACTCGAGTACGTGCCGTTCCACCGCGTCCGCGCGCTGCGCGACGACGACCTGCGGCGGCGATTCGCGGGCAAGGTGGTGCTGGTGGGGAGCCTCGGCGGATCGCTCGACCGCTGGCGCCTGCCCGTGAAGCTCCTCGCGCACGACCCGGGGGGCAAGAGCGGCGCGCTCGAATACGAGCAGCCCGGCGTGCTGATCCATCTCCAGGCGCTTCGCAGCCTCATGGGCCCCGGGCTGCTGCGGCCGCTGCCCGGATGGCTCGCCATCCTGCTGTGCGTCGTGGCCGCGTTGCTGGGCTACGCGAGCGCCAACCTGCGGCCCGCGTTCGTGGTCCTGGGAGCGGCCCTCCTGCCCGCCGCCCTCTTCGCCACGAGCCTCTTCCTCGTCGTGGGCGCCCAAGTCCTGCTCCCCACGGCCTCCCTCGTCTTCTGCCTCTGGGCGGCGCTCGTCGTGCGCGGCGTCTTCGACGCGGTGGAGGCCGTGGTCGAGCGGCTGCGCCTGCAGCGGTCGTTCGCCGGCCAGGTGAGCCCCGCCGTCATGAAGGAGATGCTGGGCGGCGGATTGAGCCCGGGCTTGAGCGGGCAGCTCGCCCAGGTCTGCGTGCTCTTCAGCGATGTGAGGGATTTCACGACCCTTTCGGAGAATATGCCCCCCCATGTCGTGACGACCGTGCTGCAGCGCTATTTCGACCGCATGGTGCATGCTGTCCATCGCTACGACGGCACCGTTGACAAGTTCATCGGCGATGGCATGATGGTCCTCTTCGGAGCGCCGCGTAGCTCGAAGGACCCGTGCGGCGACGCGGTGCAGTGCGCCCTCGGGATGATGATGGCGCTGGACTCCCTCAACGGGGAGTTCGAGCGGGAAGGGCTGCCCACCTTGACGATCGGAATCGGCATCAACTACGGCACGGTGACCGTCGGCAACATCGGCTCGTCCGAACGCCACAACTACTCGGCCATCGGCGACGCGGTGAACGTCGCCGCGCGCGTCGAGGGGCTCACCAAGGACCTCGGCCGCAAGATCATCATCACCGAGGCCGTCGTGAGCCGCATCGAGGAGCGGTTCCATTTCGATTCCCTCGGCACCCACAAGGTGAAGGGGCACAGCCCCGTGAAGGTTTGGGGCATCCGCACGGCGCGTACCGCGCCGGCGCTCGCGGACACAATGGAGGTGGTGAGAACATGAAGAAGACCCTGCGCACGCTCCTCGCGGCCTCGCTCCTCGCGGCGACCGCCGCCTGGTCCGAGGGCATCGCGTTCATCAGCAACATGAAGGGCGAGGTCGCCCTCGACGGCAACCCGAGGCCCACGCTCCTCGCGGAGCTCGCCAGGGGGCAGAAGCTCTCGCTCGGGCGCGACGCGCAGGCCTCGGTGATGTTCGTCTCGACCGGCAAGGAATATGCCCTCAAGGGACCCGGCGAATACGTCGTGAAGGACACCGAGATCGCGGCCTCTTCGGGCATGCCGCCCATGACGCGCGAGACCGTGTGGCGCACCTCGAGCAAGGTCCTGGGCCAGGCGGCGCAGACGTCCGCGGCGAGCGTGCGCATGCGCTCCGTCTCGCTGCAGAAGCCGGACATCGAGCCGCGCCTCCTCTTCCCGACCCAGGGCAACGTGGCCACGCTGCAGCCTACGTTCCGCTGGCGCGCCCCCCAGACCAAGATGCAGGGCGAGTTCGTGCTCCTGGTCGCGGGCCAGGAGAAGCCGGTGCACGTGGCCAACGCGGTGAGCGGGACGTACCGCGTGCCCGCGAAGCTCCTTCCCGACACCGATTACGTCTGGGCCGTGAGCGTGGGCGGAAACGAGGTGGGCACCGCGCGCTTTCGCACCCTCCCGGCCGATGCCATGGAGCGCCTCGACCAACGCCGCCCGTCGCCCAAGTCGGAATTCTCCGACCGCGTCCTCTTCACCCTCATGCTCCAGGAGATGGGCGCCTCCCAGGAGGCACGCGAGTCGTGGTCGCGCCTTGCCGAGGAGCGCTCGGACCTTCCCGAGCTCGCGAGTTTCGCGCACTGAGTCACGCCTGGCGTAAAGCGGCCGTGCGAAGGGTGCTGGGCGCCCTGGCGGCGCTCGCCTGCGCGCTCGTCCTGCCCGCGCTCGCGGCCAACGACCGCGTGGCGCTGCTCATCGGCAACAACAACTACGGCTCGGCGGCGCTGCGCAACGCGGCGAACGACGCGCACGACCTGGGCGAGGCGCTGAAGGAGCTCGGGTTCAAGGTGATCGTGCGCGAGAACGCGTCGCGCAAGGACATGATCGACGCGATCCGCGAGTTCGGCGCCGCGATCGAGGGCGCCAACACCGCGCTCTTCTTCTATGCGGGCCACGCGATGCAGTTCAAGGACAGGAATTACCTGATTCCCATCGACGCGGCCATGGGCTCGGAGGAGGACGTCACGTTCTTCTCCGTGGAGGTGGGCCAGGTCTTCGACCGGATGGACCGCGCGCGCACGCGCTTCAACTTCATCATCCTCGACGCGTGCCGCGACAACCCGTTCGCCGCGAGCTTCAAGCTCTCCAGCGCGGGCCTTGCGCAGATGAGCGCGCCCTCGGGCACGATGATCGCGTACGCCACGGCGCCGGGCTCGGTGGCGGCCGATGGCTTCGGGCGCAATGGCATCTACACCAAGCACATCCTGCAGAACATCAAGGTGCCCGACCTTCCCGCCGAGATCATGTTCAAGCGGGTGCGCGAGGGGGTCGAGCGCGAGACACGCCGGCTGCAGACGCCTTGGGACTCGTCCTCGCTCAAGGGCGACTTCGCCTTCAACACCTCGGGCGCGGCGGCCTCGGCCGGCGCCGCCGCCGCGGGACCGAGCGCCGACGCGACGCTGCAGATGGAGCGCGAATTCTGGGTGAGCGTGCGCGAGTCCAACCGGCCCGAGGACATCCGCGCCTACCTGGACAAGTACCCGGCCGGCAACTTCGCATCCCTGGCGCGCAACAAGCTGGATTCGCTGGTGCGCCCCTCGCAGGGCGCTTCCGCGGTCCCGGCGAAACCTGCCGTCGCCGCCCAGGTGAAGCCCATCCCCGAGGAACCGCCTCCCCAAGCCGCCGCCGCGCCTGCGAAGGTGCAG
>DATBEA010000430.1:0-3575 GCA_036276215.1 Usitatibacter sp. | reverse complement strand
GATCCTGTTCATCGCGGGGGGCTTCTTCATGCTGCAGCCCAACGAGGCGGTGGTGCTCACGCTCTTCGGCGACTACCTCGGCACGGAGAAGGCGCCCGGACTGCGCTGGACGCTGCCCTGGAACAGCCGCTCGCGCGTGAGCGTGAGGGCGCGCAACCAGAGCATCGAGACGCTCAAGGTGAACGACAAGCGCGGCAACCCGGTGGAGATCGGCGCCGTCGTCGTGTGGCGCGTGGCCGACACGGCGCAGGCGCTCTTCGACGTCGAGGACTTCGAGAACTTCGTGCGGGTCCAGAGCGAGTCGGCGCTGCGCCACGTGGCGACCGGCTTCAACTACGACACGGGCGAGGACCACGAGGCGCACGAGGTGACGCTGCGGGCCGGCGCGGACGTCGTGGCCGATGCGCTGCGCCAGGAGCTGCAGGCGCGCGTGCAGCTCGCCGGCGTGAAGATCGAGGAGGCGAAGCTCACGCACCTTGCCTACGCACCCGAGATCGCGGGCGCGATGCTGCGCCGCCAGCAGGCCGAGGCGGTGATCTCGGCACGCACCAAGATCGTGGCCGGCGCGGTCTCGATGGTCGAGATGGCGTTGAAGAGCCTGTCGGAGAAGAACGTGGTCGAGCTCGACGACGAGCGCCGCGCCTCGATGGTCTCCAACCTGATGGTGGTGCTCTGCTCCGATCGCGACGCACAGCCGGTCGTGAACGCCGGCACGCTCTACAACTGACGCGATGGCCGAGCGCAAGGCCTACCTGCTGCGGATCGATCCGGGCATCTGGGAGCAGCTGGAGAGGCTCGCGCAGGCGGAGCTGCGCTCGGTGAACGGGCAGGTCGAGTACCTTCTGCGGGAGGCGCTGGCGCATCGCGGCATCGAGCCCGCCGCCCACTCGAGGAAACCCCGCAAACCCTAGACCCAAGGAGGAAGCCATGAGACTCGTGCAACGAACCCTCCCGCCTCTCCTCGCCGCCGCGCTCCTCGCGGGCGCCGTGGCCCTTCGCTGCGGCGCGGCCGACGAGGAGATCGATACGACCCCCGCCATGGCCGCCGCGCAATCGTGGCTCGCCACCGTGGACGCGGGACGCTACGCCCAGAGCTGGGAGGATGCCGCGAAGGGCTTCCGCGACGCGGTCGCGCGCGAGAAATGGACGCCCCTGGTCGAGTCGGCGCGTTCGCAGACGGGCAACCTGATCGCCCGCAAGGTGCGAAGCGCCACCTACACCCGCAAGCTTCCCAACGCGCCGGAAGGCGAGTACGTGGTCATCGTCTTCGACACGCGCTTCGAGAGAATCCCCCACGCGGTCGAGACGATCACCCCGATGCGCGAGCCCGACGGGACGTGGAAGGTGTCCGGCTACTACGTGAACTGAATGCGCCGCATCCTGTACGCGGCGGCGTTCCTGCGGGCGCTCGCGATCGGGCTCATGGCGGTGCTGATCGCGCTCTACGCCGCGCGGGTCGGCATGTCCGCCGCCCGGATCGGCGTGATCCTTTCGTGCGCGCTGTGGGGCGCGGCGCTCGCCACCGTCGTGACCCTCTGGATCGGCCCGCGGGTATCCGAGCGGGCGCTCCTCGTGGGCCTCTGCGTGGTGCCTGCGCTCGGCTGCGCGGCGTTCCTTTGCGTGGATTCGTTCCCGCTCCTCGCCGTGGCCTCCTTCGTGGCGATGTTCAACGTGAACGGCCGCGACCGCGGCGCGATTCCCATCGTGGAGCAGGCGATATTCCCCGCCACCACGGGCGACAAGGGACGCACGCAGGTATTCGCCTGGTACAACGTGCTGCTCGATTCGGGCTACGCCGCCGGCGGCCTGCTCGCCGCTTTGCCGGCCGTCATCGCGGCCGCATCCGGCCTCGGCATGACCGGCGCCATGCGCGCGACCCTCGCGCTCTTCTGCGTGCTCTACCTCCTCACGGCGCTGCTCTATTCGCTCATGCCGAGGCACGTGGCGGGCGCCGCTGCCGTGGGCCTGAGGCAGCTGTCGCCCGAGAGCCGCCCGATCGTGGCCAAGATCGGCGGGCTCTTCCTCCTCGATGCCTTCGGCGGCGGCTTCGTGGGCTCGGCGCTGCTCGCCTACTTCTTCGCCGAGCGCTTCGACGTGCCGGCCGCGGGCCTCGCGGTGCTCTTCACCCTGGGGCGCGTGCTCTCGGCCCTCTCGCACCTGGCCGCCGCGTGGCTCGCGCGGCGCATCGGCCTCGTGAACACGATGATCTACACGCACGTGCCGTCTTCGCTGCTGCTCTTCACGATCGTGGCCTCGGACCACTTCGCGCTCGCCGCGGCGCTCTTCCTCATCCGCGAGGGCCTGAACGAGATGGATGTCCCGACGCGGCAAAGCTACGTGATGGCGGTCGTGAAGCCCGAGGAGCGCCTCGCGGCCGCGGGCGTCACCTCCCTCGCGCGCTGCGTGGGATGGGCCTCGGCGCCGATGCTGGCCGGCGTGCTGATGGAGTGGGGGGGATTGGGCGTGCCGCTCGTGGTCGCCGGCGTCACCAAGCTCGCGTACGACGTGTTCCTGTGGCGCGAATTCCGCCGCGTGAGGCCGCCCGAGGAGCTCGCCTCGATCTAGCTCAGACGTCGGGCTTGTGCCGCAGTCCCGCGTCGCGGTCGGCCGTGTGCACGATCACTTCCCGCGACTGCGGCCCGTGCAGCACCGTGAGGTGCACGTCGGTGCCCGCGTCGCGCTCCCAGAGCTTGTCGTAGAACGACGGCAGCGAGACCACCGGGGCGCCGTTCACCTGGAGGATGATGTCGCCGGGCGTGATGCCCGCGGCCTGCGCGGGGCTCTCCTCGTTCACCTGCATGACTTTCACGCGCCCATCCTCCTCGAGGGAGTCCACGCCCAGCCACGGGCGGTGGCTCGCGCGCTGGCCGCCGGTGCGCACCAGCTCGTCCAGCACGGGCTTCAGCAGGTCGATGGGCACGAACATGTTGCCGGGAAGGCGCTCGCCCGGCTCGACCGCGTCGAGCACGAAGAGCGAGCCGATGCCCACGAGGTTGCCGGACTTGTCGATGAGCGCCGCGCCGCTGTGGTCCAGCCGCGGCGGCGTGGTGAAGATGGCGTTGTCGATGAGGTATTCCCAGTAGCCCGCGAATTGCCGCCGCGAGACCACGGTGGAGATCGACACGGTCTGCGAGTCGCCCCCGGTCACGATCATCAGGCGATCGAGCTGCGAGACGGGCCCGGAAGTGCCCAGGTGGATCGGCTTGGGCGAGAGCTTCGCCACGGGCCGCAGCACGGCGAAGCCCGTCGCGTGGTCGCAGGCCACCACCGTGGCGGGGACCGTCGTCCCGGTCGAATCGGTCACCTCGACGGTGTCGGCCTCCATCACGAGGTAGGCGATGGTGAGCACGAGGCCGTCGTCGATGATCACGCCCGAGCCGGTGCGCTCGGCGCCCAGCGTGTCGTTGCTGAATGCGTTGGGCAGCGCCTTCACCTTCAGGCCCACCACGGCGTTGGCCGCGTTCACGAGCATCTTGTAGCCCGCGTCCTCGACGGGCTGGGCGCGCTCGGAGGTCGATTGCAGCATCGAGGCCTGCGCGGGCACGAGGGCGGCGAGGGCTATGGCCCCGAGAAGG
>DATBEA010000429.1:0-3207 GCA_036276215.1 Usitatibacter sp. | reverse complement strand
CGGCGGGCGAGCCGGCCGTGGCCTTCACGCCATGGGGAAAGAGCTTCTCCAGCACCAGCGGCAGCAGCAGGATCGCGGTGAGCGCCGGGACCGACGAGACGAGGAGCCATTTGCCGAAGTTGACCGTGAGCCCGTACTCGGAGGTGACCTGCACGCCGATCGGGTTGCCCGAGGTCGCCGTCATCCACAGCGCCGAGGACAGCGCCAGGCTCGCCATGCCGCAGAACATGAGATAGCCGCCGAACTTGCGGCTCGCCTCGTCGTCGGGACGGGAGCCCGCGCCCTGCGCCACCGCGAGCACGACGGGGAAGAGGACGCCGCCTCGCGCGGTGTTGCTCGGGAACGCCGGGGCGAGCACCGCGTCGGTCAACACGATGCTGTATGCAAGCCCCCTCGGCGAGCCTCCGAAGCGGCTCACCATCATGAGGCTGATGCGATGCCCCAGCCCCGACTTCACGACCGCCTGCGCGACCAGGAAGGCGACCACGACGAGGAGCACGGTCGGATTGGCGAACCCGGCGAAGGCCTTGGCCGGGGGAAGCGTATCCGTGAGGACCACGGCCGCCGCGGCGAGCATCGTCGAGGTCAGGAGCGGCAGCGCGTTGATGAGCACCGCGAAGATCGCCGAGACGAACACGGCGAAGAGGTGCCATGCCGCCGGGGTGAGCCCCGCCGGCACGGGACAGAACCAGATCGCGAGCGCCAGCACCAGGGGGACGGCGATCTTGAGGCGCCTGGCATTCACGGCCTGATGCGCCCCTTGAGGTCCACCGAACTGGCCTGCACGGCGCCCTCTTCGCCGCCGATCACGTATCGCCACGTGAAAGCGTAGGCGCCGGTCGCGCCCGCGTAGCGGCCGGTGCCGCCCGTGAACGTGCCGGCGACCTTGCCGCCCTTGCGGGGTCCGTCGCCGCGGATCTCGCTGTAGACCTTGTCGCCGTTCTCGTCGGTCCACACGGCGCGCCCGACCATGCCGGTGTCGGTATCGGAGAATGCGATCGCTTCCGCGCGGAATCCCACGCCCGGCCGCGACGATCCCGACAGGAGAAGCGTTCCCGTGAATTCCCCGGTCGCCGCGCGGCGATCGCCGCCGAGGTGCAGCGTGCGCAGGGAGCCTGTCGCGTTCCAGGAGCCGGTGAATTCGCGCCATCCGTCGCCCCCGGCGGCGTATGTCCCGAGGACGGCAGCGGCAGCGAGGCCGGCGATGAACCCTCTCATGGTCGCAGAGCCTGAGGCACGAGCACCCCTGGGCGCCATTGCACCAAGGTGCTTCGCCGCCGCGACGGGCGGGAGCCACGCTTTAGGCCGCGCGGTCCGGCAGCGCCTTCGGATCGTTGTAGCTCGTGACGCCCGTTCCGCGGTAGAGGATCCGGGCGTTGCGCTCGGCGATCGCCTTGTGCAGCTCCACGAATTCCGGGTCCATGTCGCTCGCCGGCCGCGGCTCGTGGCCGAAGTGGTGGAACGTGTCCTCGCCGCGCACGAGCGTCGCGCTGTCCTCGCCCGCGATTTGCCGCAGCGAGGTGGGGATGTAGCGGATCGCGAAACCGATCCGCCTGTCGGCCGAGGGATTGGGCGGCGAGCCGTGGACGAGCCGCACATGGTGCAGCGACATCTCGCCCGGCTCGAGCTCGATCGTGACGGCTTTCGAGGCGTCGACGTCGACCGCCACCTCCTGGCCGCGCGTGAGCAGGTTGTCGCGCGCGAACGTATCGCGATGCGCGATCTGGTCGCTCGTGTGGGTGCCGGGGATGAAGCCCATGGCGCCGTTGGATTCGTTGCTCGGGGTGAGCGCCACCCAGGCCGTCACCACGTCCGGGCGGTCGAGTCCCCAGTACGTGGAATCCTGGTGCCAGGAGACGAACGCGGGATTGTTCGCCTCCTTGATGAAGAAGTTGGTGGTCCAGCAGAAGAGGTTGGGTCCATAGAGGTCCTCGATGGCATCCACGATGCGATCCTCGCGGACCAGGTCGCCCAGCCACGAGAAGAGCAGGTGCGATTTGTGGCGCAGGTCGCCCTTCAGCGGTCCGCCCGCCCCGCGCTCGAATTCCTCCAGGCGAGCGCGGACCTCCTGCGCCTGCTCGCGCGAAATGACGCGGATCGGAAACACGCACCCGTCGCGCCAGTAACGATCGACCTGCTCCTGCGTGAGAATCTTCGGCATGCGGCCCTCCTTCAGGCGCTTCCCGCGATCACTTTCATCACCTCCGGCGGATACGCGTCGCCGGGCTTGCCCTCGTAGATGATCTCGCCGCGCTCGAGGACGTAGAGGCTGTCGGCGTACTCCGGGATATGGTGCACGTTGGATTCGGCCATGAGAACGGCGTGTCCGCGCCCGCGGATCGAGGCGAGTCCCTCGGCGATGCTGGGCACGATCGCGGGAGACAGTCCCTCGAAGGGCTCGTCGAGCAGCAGCAGCCGCGGGTCGAGCGCCAGGGCGCGCGCGATGGACACCATCTTGCGCTCGCCCCCCGAAAGCTCGCCCCCGCCGCGCGCGGCGTAGTCCCGCAGCCGCGGAAACACCTCGTAGGCGAAGCCGATGCGCGATCGCGCGTCGCGTCCGCTGGGGCGCGTCCACGTCGGCAGCTCGATGTTCTCCGCCACGGTGAGGTCGGCGAAGACCTGGCTTTCCTCGGGCGAGTAGCCGATGCCCAGTCGCGCGATGCCGTACGTGGGCATGCCGATGAGCCCGCGGTCCATGAACCGGATGGCGCCGGCCGATGGCCTCAGGTATCCCATGATCGAGCGGAAGGTCGTGGTCTTGCCCGCGCCGTTGCGGCCCACGAGGCAGACGAGCTCGCCCGCGCGCACCCGTAGCGTGATGGCGCGAAGGATGAGGCTTCCCTGGATGCTGACGGCGAGGTTGTCGATGGCGAGCATCAGCGCACCTGCCCCGAGAGCCGGCCCACGGGCTTGCCGACGATGGCGGCGACCACTTCCGGGTCGGCGAAGAATTGCGCGGGCGCCCGGTCGGCGAGGACCTTCCCCGACTGCAGCGCCACGATGCGGCTCGAGTACTCGGCGACCAGATCCATGTCGTGCTCGACCAGGATGATCGCCCTCACGCCGGCCTTGCGTGCGGCGTCGATCACATTGCGCATGAGCCCGTGCTTGTCGGCGCTCGATACGCCGCTGGTGGGCTCGTCGAGCAGGATCACCTCGGGCGAGAGCGCGAAAGCGCTCGCGATGTCGAGGAGCTTCTTCTCGCCT
>DATBEA010000428.1:0-4276 GCA_036276215.1 Usitatibacter sp. | reverse complement strand
AAGGGGACCGGCGCGGAGGTGCCGTTCGACCAGATCGTGAAGGGCTACGAGCTGGACGACGGCCGCTTCGTCACGCTGGAGAAGGATGACTTCAAGCGCGCGAACGTCGAGGCCACGCAGACCGTGGAGATCGTGGGCTTCGTCGACGGGAAGGAAATCGCACCCTACTTCTTCGAGTCACCGTACTTTCTCGCCCCCGGCAAGCATGGCGAGAAGGGCTACGCGCTGCTGCGCGAGGTGCTGGAGCGCTCGCGGAAGGTCGCCATCGCGACCGTGGTGATCCGCACGAGGCAGCACATCGCCGCCGTGTATCCCCACGATGGCGTCCTCGTGCTGAACACGCTCCGTTACCGCAACGAGCTTCGCGACTCGAAGGACCTCGAAGTTCCGCGCGACCTGAAGGCGGCGAAGGTCCAGCCCAACGAGATCAAGATGGCCGAGCGCCTGATCGACGACATGAAGATCAAGTGGGACCCGTCGAAGTTCCACGACACCTATCGCGACGACCTCCTCAAGCTGATCGAGGAGAAGGCCGAAGGCCACGTGCGCAAGGCGCCGAAGAAGGCGCCGTCCCGCGGCGCCGAGGTGGTGGACTTCGCGAAGCTTCTCGAGCGCAGCCTCTCCGAGCGCAAGCGCGGCAATGGGGCCCGCGGCGATGCCGCGAACGACGAGCACATCGTGCCGCGCCGCTCGGCCACGTCCCGCAAGGCGAGTGCGCCCCGCACGCGCCGCAAGACGGCATCCTCGCGCGGCGCCGCGCATCACCGGCGCGCCGCCTGAGGCCAACCCTTTCACCCGCGAGACAGGAGAGCACACATGACCAGGATCCTCGTCGCCACCGCCGCCATCGCCGGCTTCGTGACGTATTGCATGTACCGGGGCCGCAACGCGCAAGCGGCACACGGCGAGCACAAGCAAGACCTCACCCGCTGGGAAGGCGAAGGCGGCAACGTCCCGCAGGTCGCCACGCCTTCGCCCGCGCCGGTGCCGCAGTCTTCGTACCCGGGCAACGGGTCCGAAGCCCGTCACTAAGCCCTCGCCCATGTCGCTGCAGCGCGAGCCCGCCAGGTCGACGCAGCCCCGCGCGACGGTGATGCCGCGCGCGGCGCGGCTTCGCTTCCGCGTCGACAAGTACGGCGAGGGAGCGCTGCCCTACGAGCTGCGCCTCGAGATGGACGGGGCCCTCAAATGCTGGGCGGTGCCCAATGCCCCCGACGAGCAGCTGTGCGAAACCGCGCGCCTTGCGGTGGTCGCGCACGGCGATCGCCAGCAAGGCCCCGAGGCATGGGATGAAGGCACGTGGGTCCCGCGGGGAGAGCCGGTCGCGGCCTATCGCCGCGGCAAGCTCGAGTTCGAGCTGAAGGGCAAGCGCCTCACCGGGCGATGGGCGCTGGTGCGCACCGGCAACGCGCAGACGCGCAAGAAAGGCCTCTGGGTCCTGAAGAAGCTCGAGCAATGACGGGCAAGCTGGGCGAGCCGGTCTTCGTGGCGGGAATGAAGCTCACGAGCCCCAGGCGCGTGCTCTTCGACGAGCTCGGGCTCACGAAGGAGGCGCTCGCGCGCTACTACGAATCCGTTTCCGAATGGATGCTGCCGGATCTCCGGAACCGGCCCCTGTCGCTCGTGCGCTGCCCGCAGGGACCCGGCGAGGGCTGCTTCTACCAGAAGCATATCGACGCGGCATGGGCGCCCGAGATCGAGCGCGTGAGCATTCCCGAGGCCGAGGGCGAAGGCATCTACGCGGTGGCCAATTCGCCGGCGGCCGTCGTCGGCCTGGTGCAAAAGGGCGTGATCGAGCTCCATGGCAGCGGCGCCACCACGCATGACCTCTCGCGCCCGGACCGCATGGTGTTCGACCTCGATCCGGATCCCCTCGTCCCGTGGCGCGACGTGATGGCGGCGGCGCGCCTGCTGCGCGAGCGGCTGGAGGCCCTGAAGCTCGAATCGTTCGTGAAGACCACGGGCGGCAAGGGCCTGCACGTGGTCGTTCCCCTCGCGCCCAAGCACGACTGGGACGAGGTGAAGGTGTTCTCCCGCACGATCGCCGAATCGCTCGCCGCCGAAAGTCCCGCGAGGTTCACGGCGAAGATGGCAAAGAAGGAGCGCACGCGGCGCATCTTCATCGACTACCTTCGCAATAGCCCCGGTGCCACCGCCGTGGCGGCGTATTCGGTGCGCGCACGCGAAGGCGCGCCCGTCTCCACGCCGCTGCATTGGGACGAAGTGGCCGGGCGCATGAAGCCCTCCTCGTTTCATGCGGGCAACGTCGTGCGCAGGCTGCGGGGCCTGCATTCCGATCCGTGGAAAACCTTCAGGCGCACCGCGCAGACGCTCACGGCGGCGATGAAGAGAAAGGCGGGAATTCCCTCATGACATCGGCCCACATTCCGACGCCCGAGCCGCCCGGCACGCCTGGCGAGGACCCCCCTCGCCCCGGCGAGATCCCGCCCGTGCCGCCCGGGACGCCGCGCCCCATCGACGACCCGAAGCCGCCGAGCCCGTCGGAGCCCGTGCGCGAGCCGGGCCCGGACGAGACGCCGAACCCGAAGCGGTACTAGCCCGGCTTGCGGCGCGTGGCGGGCGCGGGGCCGACCATGTCCTCGGCCCTCACCCACTCGTCGTACTGCGCGGCGCTCACGTGGCCCAGGCCCAGCGCCGCCTCTCGCAGCGACGTGCCTTCCTTGTGCGCTTTCTTCGCGATGGCCGCGGCCTTGTCGTAGCCGATGTGGGGTGCGAGCGCGGTGACCAGCATGAGCGAGTCGCGCAGGAGCTGCTCGATGCGCTCGCGATTGGGTTCGATGCCGCGCACGCAATGCTCCTCGAAGCTCGCCATGCCGTCGGCGAGCAAACGCACGCTCTGCAGGAACGCGTTGCCGATGACCGGCTTGAAAACGTTCAGCTCGAAATGGCCCTGGGCACCGCCGAAGTTCACGGTGACGTCGTTTCCCATCACCTGGCAGGCGCACATCGTGAGCGCCTCGCACTGGGTGGGATTCACCTTGCCGGGCATGATCGAGCTCCCGGGCTCGTTCTCGGGGATGCGGATCTCGCCCAGGCCGCCGCGCGGGCCGCTCGCCATGAGCCGGATGTCGCTGGCGATCTTGTGCAACGCCGCGGCGAGTCCCTTGAGGGCGCCGTGGCCGTAGACCATGGCATCGTGGGTCGCGAGCGACTCGAACTTGTTGGGCGCGGTCACGAACTCGCAGCCCGTGAGCTTGGAGATCTCCGCGGCGGTGAGCGTGCCGAACTGCGCCGGCGCGTTCAGGCCCGTTCCCACGGCGGTTCCCCCGAGCGCGAGTTCCGAGAGGTGGCCCAGCGTGGACTCGATGTGTCGCAACGCATGATCGAGCTGCGAAACATAACCCGAGAACTCCTGGCCCAGCGTGAGCGGCGTGGCGTCCTGCAGGTGCGTGCGGCCCAGCTTCACGATGTCGTCGAAGTCGGCCATTTTCGTGGCGAGCGAGGCGCGCAGGATGTTCAGCGCCGGAAGGAGCCGCCGCTTGAGCGCCACCACGGCCGCCACGTGCATGGCGGTGGGAAAGACGTCGTTGCTGCTCTGGCCGCGGTTCACGTCGTCGTTGGGATGCACGAGGCGGCCCTCGCCGCGCGCTCCGCCGAGGATCTCGCTCGCGCGGTTGGCGAGCACCTCGTTCATGTTCATGTTGGTCTGGGTGCCCGAGCCGGTCTGCCAGACCACGAGCGGGAACTCGTCGGGCCACTTGCCGGCGAGCACTTCGTCGGCCGCCTGTGAGATGGCGCGGGCCTTTTCCGCTGTTAGCTCCCCGAGGCCCTGGTTCACCGCCGCGCAGGCGCGCTTCACCCAGGCGAGGGCCTGGATGATCTCCGCGGGCATGCGTTCGCCCGAGATGCGGAAATGCTCCAGGGATCGCTGGGTCTGCGCACCCCATAGCCTTTCGTCCGGCACCTCGATCGGGCCGAACGTGTCCTTCTCAACGCGCGTCTCACCCATCTGGATAGAATACATCCCCCAACGAAAGGAACTCCCTGTACATGACCCGCAAAGAACGCTTCGCCGCCCTTGCCGCCGCCCTCGGTATCGCCGCTCTCGCAGTCCAGGCCCAGTCGCCCAAGCCCGAGGTCCAGATCAAGCTGCGAAAGTCCGCTTACGCGCTGATGGCCTATTCCTTCGGCGGCATCGACGCGATGGCCGAAGGCAAGCGCCCCTACAACAAGGACGAGGCCGTCCGGCTCTCCGACCTGCTGGTCCAGGTCTCGATGGTGCCGCGCAATTTCTTCGGCGAAGGCACCGACAAGG
>DATBEA010000427.1:0-11753 GCA_036276215.1 Usitatibacter sp. | reverse complement strand
AGCACTCACATTCGACGACGTCCTGCTGGTCCCTGCCCATTCCACCGTCCTGCCCCGCGAAGTCCACCTCGAAACCCGCCTCACCCGCACGATCCACCTGAACATCCCGCTGCTCTCGGCCGCGATGGACACGGTCACCGAGTCGCGCCTGGCGATCGCGCTCGCCCAAGAGGGCGGCATCGGCATCATCCACAAGAACATGTCGCCTCGCGCCCAGGCGGGCGAGGTGGCCAAGGTGAAGCGCTTCGAGAGCGGCGTGGTGAAGGAGCCCATCACCATCGCGCCGTCGATGTCGGTGCGCGAGGTGCTCGAGCTCACCCGCAAGCACCGCATCTCCGGACTGCCGGTCCTCGACGGCAAGAGAGTCGTCGGCATCGTCACGAACCGCGACCTGCGCTTCGAGGAAAACCTCGACCAGCCGGTGAAGAACATCATGACGCCGCGCGACCGGCTGATCACCGTGAAGGAAGGCGCCAGCCCCGATGAGGCGCGCGCCCTCATGCACCGCCATCGGCTCGAGCGCGTGCTCGTGATCAACGGCGACTGGGAGCTTCGCGGCCTCATGACCGTGAAGGACATCCTCAAGTCTTCCGAGCACCCCAGCGCGTGCAAGGACCAGCTGGGCCGCTTGCGCGTGGGCGCGGCGGTCGGCGTGGGCGAAGGCACCGAGGAACGCGTCGATGCGCTCGTGGAAGCGGGTGCGGACGTGATCGTGGTCGACACCGCGCACGGCCACGCCCAGGGCGTGCTCGACCGCGTGCAGTGGGTGAAGAAGCGCCATCCCGCCATGCAGGTCGTGGGCGGCAACATCGCCACGAAGGAGGGCGCGCGCGCCCTCGTCGACCATGGCGCCGACGGGGTGAAGGTGGGCATCGGCCCGGGCTCCATCTGCACCACGCGCATCGTCGCGGGCGTGGGCGTGCCCCAGATCACCGCGATCCAGAACGTGGCGGCCGCGCTCGAGGGAACGGGGATTCCGTGCATCGCCGACGGCGGCATCCGCTACTCGGGCGACATCGCCAAGGCGGTCGCCGCGGGCGCGGGCAGCGTGATGCTGGGAAGCCTCTTCGCCGGAAGCGAGGAAGCGCCCGGCGAGATCGAGCTCTACCAGGGGCGCTCGTACAAGTCCTATCGCGGCATGGGCTCCATCGGCGCGATGCAGAAGGGCTCGAGCGACCGCTACTTCCAGGACGCGGAGATGAACGCCGACAAGCTCGTGCCCGAAGGCGTCGAGGGCCGCATCCCGTACAAGGGCCCCGCCACCGCGATCATCCTGCAGCTCATGGGCGGGCTTCGCGCGAGCATGGGCTATACCGGCTGCCGCACCGTGGAAGAGATGCGCACCCGCGCCGAGTTCGTCGAGATCACCTCGGCGGGCATGCGCGAGTCCCACGTGCACGACGTCCAGATCACCAAGGAAGCGCCCAATTACCACGTCGAATAGCGGCACCGGCGCGTTGGACCGCATCCTCATCCTCGACTTCGGCTCCCAAGTGACGCAGTTGATCGCCCGGCGCGTGCGCGAGTCGGGGGTCTACTGCGAGCTGCATCCGCACGACGTAGACGCCGAATTCGTGCGCTCGTTCAACCCGCGCGGCGTGATCCTTTCCGGCAGCCACGCCTCCGTCACCGAGGAGGAAACGGCGCGCGCGCCCCAAGCGGTGTTCGAGCTGGGCGTGCCGGTTCTGGGAATCTGCTACGGGATGCAGACCATGGCCGCGCAACTGGGCGGCGCGGTCGAGCCCGGCAAGGTGCGCGAATTCGGATACGCGGAAGTGCGCGCGCGCGGCCACTCGAAGCTCCTCGAGGGCATCGAGGACCGCAAGGGAGCCCACGGCGAGGGCTTCCTCGAGGTGTGGATGAGCCACGGCGACAAAGTTACGCAGCTTCCGCCCGGCTTCAAGGTGATCGCGTCAAACGACGCCTGCCCCATCGCGGGCATGGCCGACGAGTCGCGGCGCTTCTACGCGCTGCAGTTCCACCCCGAGGTCACCCATACGCGCCAGGGGCGCGCCATCTACACGCGCTTCGTGCACGAGATCTGCGGCGCGGGCGCCTCCTGGAACATGCCCCAGTTCGTCCCGCAGGCCCTCGAGAGGATCCGCAAGCAGGTGGGCAAGGATGAGGTGATCCTGGGGCTGTCCGGCGGCGTGGATTCCGCGGTGGCGGCGGCGCTCATCCACAAGGCGATCGGCGACCAGCTCACCTGCATCTTCGTGGACACGGGGCTGCTGCGCCTCGCCGAAGGCGACCAGGTGATGGCCACTTTCGCGAAGCACCTGGGCGTGAAGGTCGATCGCGTGAACGCGGGCGACGAGTTCTTCGCGGCACTCGGGGGCGTGGCCGATCCCGAGCAGAAGCGCAAGATCATCGGCCGCCTCTTCGTCGAGGTGTTCCAGCGCGAGGCGAAGAAGCTTCCGGGCGCGAAGTGGCTCGCGCAAGGCACGATCTATCCCGACGTGATCGAGAGCGCCGGCGCCAGGAGCGGGAAGGCGGTCACGATCAAGTCGCACCACAACGTGGGCGGGCTGCCCGAGACGCTGCACTTGAAGCTCCTCGAGCCGCTGCGCGAGCTCTTCAAGGACGAGGTTCGCCTGCTGGGTGTCGAGCTGGGGCTGCCGCGCGAGATGGTCTATCGGCATCCCTTCCCGGGCCCGGGCCTGGGCGTTCGCATCCTGGGCGAGGTGAAGCGCGAGTACGCGGACCTGCTGCGGCGCGCCGACGCGATCTTCCTCGAGGAGCTTCGCAATGCCGCCAACGAGGACGGCGTCTCCTGGTACGACCAGGTGGCGCAGGCCTTCGCGGTGTTCCTCCCGGTGCGCTCCGTCGGCGTGATGGGCGACGGCAGGACCTACGAGCACGTGGTGGCGCTGCGCGCCGTGGCCACCTCCGATTTCATGACGGCCGATTGGGCGGAGCTTCCGCACGCGTTGCTGGGCAAGGTCTCCGGCCGCATCATCAACGAGGTGCGCGGCATCAATCGCGTCACCTACGACATCTCGTCGAAGCCCCCCGCTACGATCGAGTGGGAGTAGGGCGCGCCGCGGCGCGGGCGGCGGCAGCCATGGCGCGTGCCATGGCCGCGCTCTGCCCGGTGTAGTTGGCCGGGTCGATCGCCTTGCGAAGCGTTTCCGCCGTGACTGCCCCGCGCACCGCATCGTCGGCGAGGAGCGCATCCAGCACCGAAGCGCCCTGCTGCGACGACGCCTTGATGGCGCGCTTCAGCGCCGCGTACGCCTGGCTCCTCCCGATGGCGGGCGCGAGGACCATCATGGCGTTCTCGGCGGCGATCGATTGCCCGCTCAGGTCGAGGTTGCGCTTCATGTTCCGTGCGGCGACGCCGAGGCAGCCGAGCAGCTCGTCCATCGAGGAGGCGAGCTCGTAGGCGAGGGGGCAGCCCTGCTCGATGAGCGAGTAGAGCATCTGGTTGCTGGCGGCGTCACCTTCGTGGGCCGGCTGCATCGCTTCGAGCGCGAGGGGGGTGAGCGTGCGTAGCCGCGCGGCCACCGCGATCGCGTGCACGGCGACCTTCGGGTTCACCTTGTTGGGCATGGTGCTCGAGCCGACCACGGCCGCGTCCTGCCTTTCGTAGACCTCCGCGATCTCGTCGGCCATGAGGCCGTAGAGCTCGCGCGCGACCTTCGAGCAGCTCGCGCTGAAGAGCGCGAGGAGCAGGAAGTATTCGACGATGTAGTCGTTCGACGAGCGCGACGGGACCGCGAGCGGCGTGAGGCCCAGGCGACTGGAAAGCCGCCGGTTGAGCTCCGGGCCCTGCTCCCCGAACGCATGCATCGCGCCCACCGCCCCGCCCCAGAGCGACGCGAACACGCGGGGCTCGGCGCCGGCGAAGCGCTCGCGGTGGCGCATGAACTCCTCGATCCATCCCGCGACCTTGAACCCGAAGGTGATGGGCAAGGCATGCCGCTCGTTCGTGCGCCCGGCCATCAGCGTCTCGGCGTGCTCCTCGGCGAGCGTCGCGAGCTTCGCCAGCATCTCGTCGAAGCGCGCGCTGAACGCCTCGTGGGCGCGGCGCATCTGGATCGTGATCGCGGTCTGCATCACGTTCTGCGTGGTGGCACCCCAGTGCACGTAGCCGCCCGCGTCGCCTTCGCAAACGGCGGCGAGCGCCTTCGCGAGCGAGGCGATCGGCGCCTTCGACCGCGCGATGTCGGCGGCGAGGGCTTCCTCGCCGACCGCTTCGAGGCTCGCCCTGCGCGCGATCTCTTCGGCCGCCGCGGCCGGGATCATGCCGAGCTCGGCTTGGGCCTGCGCGAGGGCGGCTTCCACGTCGAGCCACGCCTGCCAGAGGCTCGCCCGCGAGAAGAGGGCCTGGATGTCCGCGGTCTTCAAAGCACCTTCTCGAGGAACTCTCGCAGCCGCGGATGGCGCGGCGAATCGAAGAATTCCGCGGGCGCCGCGAGCTCGAGGACCTGCCCCTGGTCGATGAACGCGACCTGCTGGGCCACCTCGCGCGCGAAGCGCATCTCGTGCGTGACCACGATCATGGTCATGCCCGCCGCGGCGAGCGCGCGCATCACGCCGAGCACTTCCTTCACGAGCTCCGGGTCGAGCGCGGAGGTGGCCTCGTCGAAGAGCATCACCTCGGGTTCCATCGCGAGGGCGCGGGCGATCGCCACGCGCTGCTGCTGCCCGCCGGAAAGCTGGGAGGGCCTGCGCTTCTCGAAGCCGCCGAGGGCCACGTCGGCGAGCTTGGCGAGCGCGAGCTCCTCGGCCCGCTCGCGCGGCATCCGTCGCACCTTGCGCAGCGCGAGCGCCACGTTGTCCAGCACGCTCAAGTGCGAGAAGAGGTGGAAGTGCTGGAACACCATGCCGACGCGCGTGCGCACCGCGTCGACACTCACGCCCGGCGCCGTGATCTCCGTCCCGCCCACGAGGATGCGCCCGGACTCGGGGCGCTCGAGGAGGTTCGCGCAGCGCAGCAGCGTCGACTTGCCCGAGCCCGACGGGCCCACGATGCAGGTGGTCGCGCCGCCCGGCGCCTCGAGGACCACGTCGCGAAGCACCGGGGTGCACCCGAAGGATTTGCTCACGCGATCGAACCTGACTCCCCGATCCGCGCTCAATCGGCCTCCGCGAGCTGCGTCGAACGCCCGCCGCGAATGCGCCGGTCCCAGGCGTTCACCGCGTAGGTCGCGGGAATGGTGAGGGCGAGGTACACGAGCCCGACGGCGGTGAGCGGCGAGAGGTTGGCGTTGTTGATCGCCGCATCCTGGCCGATGGCGAACATCTCGCGCTGCGTGGCCGTGAGGCCCAGCAGGTAGACGAGCGATGTGGCCTTCACCACCAGGATGAACTGGCCGGTGAGCGGCGGCAGCACGCGCCGGGCGCCCTGCGGAACGATGATGTAGAGCATGGTCTGCAGGCGCGTCATGCCGGTGCTGCGGGCCGCCTCGACCTGGCCGCGCTCCACGCTCTGGAACCCGGCACGGAAGATCTCCGCGAAATACGCGCTTTCGATGAGCCCGATGGCGAGCGCGGCATAGCCGTAGGTGTTGCCCCCGAAGATCGCGAGGCCCGCCAGCGGCAGCCCCTGGCCGATCAGGTACACGGTGAGGATGTGGGGCAGCCCGCGCAGGACATCCACGTAGGCGCGGCACGGCAGCGTCACGCCGCGATTGCCGGTGACGAGGCCCGCGGCGATGAGAAGGCCCAGCGCGATGCCGATCAGGCTCGCGCACACCGACAGCAGCAGCGTGTTGGGCAGGCCCACCCGCAGGATCTCGGGCAGCGCCTGCGCGATCATGGCGGGATCGAAGAACGTCGAGTAGATCCGGTGCAGGCCCTCGCTCATGGCATGAGCCCTTTCATCGCGCCGCGGCTGCCGCCGGCCTGGGCATGCCTGGATAGTCGTGGAACATCCTCTCCGGGATGCCGATCGTGGGCTCGTTCCACTTCGTGAAGAGCCGCGAGTAGGTTCCGTCCTTCATCATCGCCGCGATGGCCTGGTTCATCGCCGCGAGGAGCCTGGGCCGGTCCTTCGCCACCGGCAGCGCGTTCATCCCGCTCTCGACGGTCTGCGTCGTGGCGAGCTCGGGATGCTGCTCGACCAGGTGCGAGGCCGTGGCGATGCCGGTGAAGAGCCCATCGACCTGCCCCGCGATCAGCGCATTGGCGCTCGACGCGATGTTGGGGAATTCCTTGATCGTGACCGTGGGCGCGATGGTCTGCAGCAACGGGATCAACGCGCTCCCGGTGGTGACCGCGACGGTCTTGCCCCCGGCGCGCTCGATGGCCGCGAGCGGCGCGTTCTTGCGGCTCACCAGCCGTGCCTGCCCGTATCCCGTCGCGGTGGTGAAGTTCACCACACCCGCGCGTTTCGGGGTGACGAGGACGCCGAAGGCCGCCGTGTCGAGCTGGTGGTTCTGGACGCCGGGCAGCATCGCGGCGAACGTGGTCGAGACGTAGGTCACCTTCAGCCCCGCGCGCCGGGCGATCTCGTTCACCAGCTCGATCAGGAAGCCGGTGGGCTTTCCGTCCTGCAGGAAGGAAACCGGCTTGTCGTCGGTGCGGTAGGCCACCCGGAGCTCGCCGGGCGTGTTGGTTTCGACATCGGCCGCGAGCGCCGGCTGCAACTGCAGGCCGGCGGCGAGCACGAACGGGACAATCCAGGGGCTGAATGGCCGAATCACTTGCACGGTCCTCCTCTTGCCGGGGGAATCGCCAGCATACAACCCGGCAGGGAGGGAAAATCTCGCGGGGCGCCCGGCCCCGGGCGCTCAGCGCTTCTTCGGCTGCGGAAACTCCTTGCGGAACCACGAGTCCAGCATCGTCTTCTCGTAGCCCAGGCCGTCGGTGGAATAACGCGACGCCCGCGTGAGGAAGTTGGGATCCGTGAGCCGGGTCTCGCCTTCCTTGAGGACGGTGCCTTCGGCGCTCGCGAGCTTGAAGCGCAGCTTGATACGCGGCGGATAGATGTCCTTCACGACGCGCACCTCGGAGGCGAACTTCTGCCGCGGATCGTAGTAGCCGGCGATGTCGACGTCGAGGACCTGCACCGTGAGCACCTGGTCGGCCGGCAGCCTGCGTTGCGCCTGCTCGACGATGTGGCGGCGCAACCTCTCCAGGTTCTCGTCGCGCTCCTGGCCCTGGTACTTGCGCCCCGCGTCGGTGAAGGCCTCGGGGTTCACGAACTCGACCTGGGCGGTGGCCGCCCAGGCCGCGAAGCATGCGGGCGCGAGGACGAGCGCGAGCATGCCCGAAACGGCGGTGCTGTTCATTCGAACTCCTTTCCCATCCATTGGTCGAGCATGGCCTTCTCGTACTTCAGGTTGTCGTCCTGGTGTGACGTGTCGCCCATCAGGAAACCGGGATCGCGCAGGCTGCGCTCGCCTTCCTTCACGACGCTGCCGTCGGCCCGCGCGAGGCGAAAGCGCAGGTCGATGCGGGGCGGGTAGATGTCCTTCACGACCCGGATCTCGTTCGAGTAGCGCTGCCACGGCTCATAGGCGCCGGCGAGATCCACGTCGGTGATCGAGATCGAGAGCGCCTCGCCCGCGGGCAGGCGCTTGGCGGCCTCCCGGACCAGGTGGCGGCGGATCGCCTCGAGGTTCGACTCGCGGTCCACGCGCGCATTGCGCCGGCCGGCGTCGGTGAAGGATTCCGGCTTCACGAACTCGACCTGGGCGGTGGCTGCCGCCGCGGCCCAGGCGGCCGAGGCGAAAGCCACGGCGGCCAGTCTCAATAAAGGTTTCGCATGCATGCACGCACCTCCTGTACGGTACACAATTCTAGGCCTCGACTTATTCCCGCGCGACGGCACCAAAGGCCCATGACCGACCAGGAAGGATGGATGAAGGAGGCGCTCTCGCTTGCCGGGGAGGCGGCGCGGGCGGGCGAAGTGCCGGTGGGTGCCGTCGTGGTGAAGGAGGGGCGGATCATCGGCCGGGGCTATAACCGCCCCATTACCAGTGCCGACCCCACCGCCCACGCCGAGATCGTGGCGCTGCGCGAGGCCGCGGGCGCCGAGGCGAACTACCGCCTCCCGGGGTGCGAGCTGTACGTGACGCTCGAGCCCTGCGCCATGTGCGTGGGAGCCCTGGTTCACGCGCGCCTTTCCCGGGTGGTGTACGGCGCCCGGGACCCGAAAACCGGCGCATGCGGCAGCATCGTCGACCTGCCGGCGATCGCGCACTGGAACCACCACGGCCGATTCGAAGGCGGGCTGCTCGCCGAGGAATGCGGCGCCGTGCTGAAGAGCTTTTTCGCCGCCCGCCGCGGGTAGAATTGGGGCTCGCCCCCGAGGCGTTGAAACGACCGCCTGAATGACCGCCCCCCGCTTCGTCCACCTGCGCCTGCACAGCGAGTATTCGATCGTGGACGGCATGGCGCGGGTCGACGACGCGGTCGCCGCCGCCGCGGCCGACGGGATGCCGGCTCTCGCCATCACCGACGCGGCGAACGTCTTCGGCGCGATCAAGTTCCACCAGGCGGCGCGCGCGGCCGGGGTGCAGCCGGTCATCGGCTGCGACCTGTGGCTCACCAACGAGCGCGGGCGCGACGCGGCGTACCGCATCCCGGTCCTCTGCCGCGACCGCGCGGGCTACCTCGCGCTCTGCGAGCTGCTCACGCGCGCCCATGCCGAGAACCACTGGCGAGGCCGCGCGGAGGTGCGCCGCGAGTGGCTGCGCGGCATCGAGGGATTGATCGTGCTTTCGGGCGCGGCTCGCGGCGACGTGGGCATGGCGCTCGCTTCCGGCCAGGCCGAGGCCGCCGAGGCGCTCGCCCGCGGCTGGGCGGCCGATTTCCCCGGCGCCTACTACGTCGAGGTGCAGCGCTCCGACCCGGTGAGGGACGCCGCGCTGGTGCAGGCCGCGGTCGAGCTCGCCGACCGCCTCGAGCTTCCCGTGGTCGCGACGCATCCCGTCCAGTTCGTGAAGCCCCAGGACTACCGGGCCCACGAGGCGCGCGTGTGCATCGCGCAGGGCTACGTGCTCGGCGATTCGCGCCGCCCGCGCGAGTTCCTGCCGTCGCAGTACTTCAAGACCCAGGCCGAGATGGCCGAGCTTTTCGCGGACATGCCCGCGGCGCTCGAGAACTCGGTGGAGATCGCGCGCCGCTGCGCCTTCGAGTTCACGCTGGGCAAGACGCGGCTGCCGGATTTCCCGACGCCGAACGGGGAGTCGATCGAGGAATACCTGGGAGCGCAATCCGCGCAGGGCCTGGAGCAGCGCCTCGTGCAGCTCTACCCCCGGGAAGAAGCGAGAGGCGAGGCGAGGGGGCGCTACCGCGAGCGGCTCGACTACGAGCTGGGCGTGATCGTCCAGATGGGCTTCCCGGGCTACTTCCTCATCGTCGCGGACTTCATCAACTGGGCGAAAGGCAACGGCGTGCCCGTGGGCCCGGGACGCGGATCGGGCGCGGGCTCGCTCGTCGCGTACTCGCTCGGCATCACGGACCTGGACCCGCTGCGATACGAGCTCCTCTTCGAGCGGTTCCTCAATCCCGAGCGCGTGTCGATGCCCGACTTCGACATCGACTTCTGCCAGGACGGCCGCGACCGGGTGATCGACTATGTGAAGGAGAAGTACGGCGCCCATTCGGTCTCGCAGATCGTGACGTTCGGCACCATGGCGGCCAAGGCGGTGGTGCGCGACGTGGGCCGCGTGCTCTCGATGCCCTATGGCGAGGTGGACCGGATCGCGAAGCTGATCCCGTTCGAGCTCGGCATCACGCTGGACAAGGCGCTCGAGGTCGAGCCGCAGCTTCGCTCCCTCATGCAGGCCGAGGAAGAAGTCTCCGAGCTCATGGCGCTCGCGCGCGCGCTGGAAGGCCTGTCGCGCAACGTCGGCATGCACGCGGGCGGCGTCATCATCGCCCCCGGCAAGCTCACGGACTTCACCCCGCTCTACTGCGCCGAGAACTCCACGGCGATGGTGAGCCAGTTCGACAAGGACGACGTCGAGAAGGTGGGCCTGGTCAAGTTCGACTTCCTCGGCCTCACCACGCTCACCATCATCGCGGAAGCCGAGCGCAACATCCGCGGGCTGGGCCATCCCGATTTCGACATCCAGAAGATCCCGCTCGACGATCCGCCCTCCTACAAGGTCGTGGCTTCGGGCAACACCGTGGGCATCTTCCAGTTCGAATCGCGCGGCATGCGCGACCTCATCATGAAGGCGCGGCCCGACCGCCTCGAGGACCTCATCGCCTTGAACGCGCTCTACCGCCCGGGCCCGATGGACCTCATCCCCGAGTTCATCGAGAGGAAGCACGGCCGCAGCCGCTGGGACTACCTCGACCCGAGGCTGAAGGAGATCCTCGAGCCCACCTACGGCGTCATGACGTACCAGGAGCACGTGATGACGATCGCCCAGGTGATCGGCGGCTACACGCTGGGCGGCGCCGATCTCCTGCGCCGCGCCATGGGCAAGAAGAAGCCGGAGGAGATGGCCCAGCAGCGCGAGATCTTCACCCGGGGCGCGGTCGAGCGCGGGCTGGCGGAGGAAAGGGCGGTGGTCCTCTTCGACCAGATGGAGAAGTTCGCGGGCTACGGCTTCAACAAGTCGCACTCGGCCGCCTATGCGCTCATCGCCTACCAGACGGCATTCCTCAAGGCGCACCATCCGGCGGCCTTCATGGCGGCCAACCTCTCGGCGGTGATGGACGACACCGACAAGGTGCAGATCCTCCACGACGACGCGGGGAAGAACGGGCTCGTCGTGGACCCGCCCGACATCAACGCGTGCGCCTACCGTTTCGTGCCGGTCGACCCGAAGCGCATCCGCTACGGGCTGGGCGGCGTGAAGGGCACGGGGGAGGGCGCCATCGAAAACATCGTGGCGAGGCGCTCCGAGGGCGGTCCCTTCACGGGCCTGGCGGAGTTCTGCCGCCGTGTGGACCGGCGCATGGTGAACCGCCGCGCGATGGAAGCCCTCGTGAAGGCCGGCGCCTTCGATTCGATCGAGCCCAACCGCGCGAGCCTCCTCGCCTCCCTGGGGCCCGCCATCGAGGCGGCCGACCACGCCGAGCAGTTCGCCTCGCAGACGAGCCTCTTCGGCGAGTCGTCCACCGCGACCGCCTCCTTCCAGCTCACGCCCGCGTCCCCGTGGGGCGAGCGCGAGCGGCTCATGAACGAGAAGCAGAGCCTGGGCTTCTACCTCTCGGGCCATCCGTTCAACGCGTACCGCCAGGAGCTGCGCCGGGTGGCCTCCACGCCGCTCGCCAACCTCGCACCCACCATGGAGCCGATCAGCATGGCGGGCGTGATCTACGGCGTCCAGGTGCGCAACTCGCGCCGCGGCCGCATGGCGATCCTCACGCTCGACGACGGCAGCGCGCGCGTGGAGGTGGTCGTGTTCGGCGAGCTCTTCCACGAGCGGCGCGCGATCATCCAGGAAGACCAGGTGGTCGTGGTGAAGGGGCGCATCTTCCCCGACGAGTTCTCCGGCGGCCTTCGCATCACCGCCGACAGCCTCATGGACCTGGCCGAAGTGCGCGCCGCGCATGCGCGGCTGCTGCGCCTGTCGATCAACGGCCAGGCCGATTCGGCGAAACTGAAGGCGCTCCTCGCCCAGTACTCGGGCGGCAAGTGCAGCGTTTCCATCCGCTACCGCAATTCCCTGGGCGAATGCGACATCCGGCTTCCCGAGAGCTGCCGCGTGAAAGTCTCGGGGCCGCTCCTCGATTCCATCGCCGAATGGCTCGAAGAGAAGAACGTGGAGGTCGTGTACTGATGGACCTGCAGCTCGAGGGCAAGGGCGCGCTGGTCACCGGCGCCTCCGCGGGCATCGGCG
>DATBEA010000426.1:0-3326 GCA_036276215.1 Usitatibacter sp. | reverse complement strand
AGACGCTGCATTTCCTTCCCGAGACGCGCTCGATCCGCGAATCGAGCTGGACCGTGGCGCCCGTGCCCACGGACCTTCGCGACCGCCGCGTCGAGATCACCGGCCCCGTGGAGCGCAAGATGGTGATCAACGCGCTCAACTCCGGCGCCTCCACGTTCATGGCGGACTTCGAGGACTCGTGCACGCCCACGTGGGACAACATGATCCGCGGCCAGATCAACCTGCGCCAGGCCGTCGACCGCACCATCGGCTTCAAGAGCCCCGAGGGCAAGTGCTACCAGCTCGACGAGAAGACCGCCACGCTCATCGTGCGCCCGCGCGGCTGGCACATGCTCGAGCGCCACGTGCTGATCGACGGCGACCCGGTCTCGGCCTCGCTCTTCGACTTCGGCCTCTTCTTCTTCCACAACGCCGAGCGCCTCGTCGAGCGCGGCAGCGGCCCCTATTTCTACCTGCCCAAGATCGAGAGCCACCTCGAGGCGCGCCTCTGGGACCACGTCTTCAACGAGGCCGAGTGCCGCATGAACCTGCCTCGCGGCACGATCAAGGCCACGGTCCTCATCGAGACGCTGCCCGCCGCGTTCGAGATGGACGAGATCCTCTACGAGCTTCGCGACCACTCGGCGGGCCTGAACTGCGGCCGCTGGGACTACATTTTCTCGTGCATCAAGAAATTGCGCCTTGGAGACTTCGTGTTCGCCGATCGCGGCAACGTCACGATGACGAGCCCTTTCCTGCGCGCGTATTGCCAGCTCCTGGTGAAGACCTGCCACAAGCGCAACGCCCACGCGATGGGCGGGATGGCCGCGCAGATCCCGATCCGCAACGACGCCGAGGCCAACGCGGCGGCGATCGCCAAGGTCGTGGCCGACAAGGAACGCGAGGCGAACGACGGCTTCGACGGCACCTGGGTCGCGCACCCGGGCCTCGTGGGAGTGGCCAAGGACGTGTTCGACCGCATCATGCCGCAGGAGAACCAGGTCGATCGCAAGCGTGAGGATGTGAGCGTGAAGGCGCAGGACCTGCTGGCGTTCGGACCCGAGGCCCCGATCACCGACGAGGGCCTGAGGACCAACATCAACGTGAGCCTGCAGTACATCGGCTCGTGGCTCTCGGGGCAGGGATGCGTGCCGATCAACAACCTCATGGAAGACGCGGCCACCGCCGAGATCTCCCGCTCGCAGATCTGGCAGTGGATCCGCAGCCCCAGGGGCGTGCTCGCCGATGGCCGCAAGGTCACGCTGGATCTTTTCCGCACGCTGCTCGCCGAGGAGCTGCGCAAGGTCTCGAGCCTTCCCGGCGCCGCCGCCGTGCGCTACGACGACGCCGCCTGGCTGCTCGATCGCCTCGTGGCCGAAGACGAGTTCGAGAATTTCCTCACGGACCCGGCGTACGAGCTCATCACCGCGGCTCCCGAGCTGCGGGAGGCGATCGCCGCGTAGGGGAGTGTGCGGGCGCGGAATGGAGTGATAATGATGGGGTGTTCCGCGAGGAGGCCCCATGGACATCAAGCGCGTCGACCACTACTCCATCCGCACCCGCGACCTGGAGCGCTCGCAGCGCTTCTATACCGAGGTGATCGGCCTCAGGTCCGGGCCGCGCCCTCCCTTTGATTTTCCCGGCTACTGGCTCTACGGCGGCGAGCCGCCCGAGGACCTGCACAACCCGGCGCGCAACTACGGCCTCGTGCACCTCATGGGCTGGAATCCCGACAAGCCGTCGAGCCTCGATGCGTACGTGGGCGCGCGCCCCGACGCCGTTTTGGAAGGCGGCACGGGCTCGCTCGACCACGTGGCCTTCGCCGCCACCGGGCGCGAGGCGATGCTCGAGCGTTGCCGCGCGCAGGGCGTCGATTTCATCGAGCGCTCGGTGCCGCTCCTGGGTCTCATCCAGGTGTTCATCCAGGATCCGGACGGGGTGACGCTCGAGCTCAATTTCCCCGCCTCCGAGGCGCCGCAGCAGGCGCAGGCGGCACGCGCCACCGCAGCCGCGCGCTAGGGGCCGGCGCGCGATGTCCGCGGTAGCGCAGCCTGCCGTGAAGGCGCCGGTCCTCACGCTCGAGCAAGCCGTGGACGCGGCGCGCGAGATGGTGCCGCGGCTTCGCGAGCGCGCCGGGCACGCCGAGCAGCTTCGCCGCTGTCCCGACGAATCCGTGCGCGAGCTCCAATCCTCGGGGCTCATGCGCGCGCTGCAACCGAGGCGCGTGGGCGGCTCGGAGATGGATTGGGTGGTGCTCGTGGACGTGAGCGCCGAGCTCGCGCGCGGCTGTGCCTCCACGGCGTGGAACTGGGCCAACTGGGCGGCCCACCATTGGATGCTCGCGCTCTGGCCGAGGCAGTGCCAGGACGAGGCGTGGGGCGCGGATCCCTCGGTGCTCATCGCGTCGGCCCTGATGTTCCCGCCCGGCAAGGCGACGCGCGCCGCGGGCGGCTATCGCCTGAGCGGGCGCTGGCCCTTCTCGAGCGGCGTCGACCAGAGCGCGTGGAACATGATCGGCGGGATCGTGGAATCGGGCGAGGCGCGCGAGATGCGGCTTTTCATGGTGCCCGCGTCCGACTACCGGATCATCGACAACTGGCACGCGATGGGACTGCGCGGCACGGGAAGCAAGGACGTCGAGGCGAAGGACATCTTCGTGCCGGAGCACCGCGCGCTTTCCATCGACCAGATCAAGGGAGGCGGCGCGCATCCCGGCGCGGCGGCCAATCCCGGGCCGATCTATCGCATCGCGTGCTTCGCGGCGTTCGCGCAGATGCTGTGCGGCATTCCCCTCGGAACGGCGCAGGGCGCGTACGAGATTTTCCTCGAAGGCATGCGGGGGCGCGTGTCGCGCTATTCCGGGAAGAACATGTCCGACATGACGGCGGTGCAGATGAAGATCGCCGAGGCGGGCGCCTGCATCGACGCCGCGCGCGGGGCGTTGCGCTCGCAGGCGCTGGAGGCCGAGGCCATCGCGCGCCGCGGCGAAATACCCGACCTGGTGACCAAGGCGAAGTGGCGGCGCGACGGCGCTTTCTCCGCGCAGCTGGCAGGCCGCGCCATGGACGCCATCTTCAGCGTCGCCGGCGCCTCGGGGCTCTACGACGGGCAGCCGATCCAGCGCGCCTTCCGCGACCTGCACGCGGCCAACTCCCACATCACGATGATGTGGGACGCGCAGGCCACGACCTACGGCCGCATCGCCCTCGGCCTCCCCTCGGACAACCCGACGCTGTAAAGGGGTCAGAGCCCTTTATCACGGGGCGATAAAGGGCTCTGACCCCTTTTAGAGTCCCAGGTAGAGCTTGTGGACGATCTCGCTGTCGGAGAGCTCGGCGCGGGAGCGG
>DATBEA010000425.1:0-6600 GCA_036276215.1 Usitatibacter sp. | reverse complement strand
GAGCCAGACCACGACGCCCGTGAGGCCCGAGGTGATCGTGGCGCCGAAGAAGCGCCCGAAGATGCCGCGCAGGATCATTCCCACGACCGGGACCACAAAGAAGGCGATCACGAAGAGCTCGGGCATGGACCCGCCGATGTTGCCGTGGCGTGCCGGCCGCGCCTGCTGCGCGGGCGCGGGCAGCGCCTCGCCCTGGACCGCCTTCATGATCGCGTCGGTGCCCGCATCCAGCCCGCCCGCGAAGTCGCCCTTCCTGAAGTACGGCGTCACGATGTCGGAGACGATTCGCTTGGAGAGCAGGTCGGTGAGCGTGCCCTGGACGCCGCGGCCGGTCTGGATGCGCAGCTTGTGGTCCTGCTTGGCCACGAGGAAGAGCACGCCGTCATCCACGCCCTTGCGGCCGAGCTTCCACTCGTCGGTGACGCGCCCGGCGAAATCCTCGATCGCCTCGCCGCCGAGGGTCGGCACGAGGAGGACCACGACCTGCGCGCCGCGCTCGACCTCGAAGCCCGCGAGCTTCGCCTCGAGCGCGCCGCGCTGCGAGGCGTCGAGCGTGGCCGTGAGATCCACCACGTGCCCGGTGAGCTTGGGCACGGGCACCGGCTGCTGCGCGGTGGCGAGCGCCGCGAAGCAGGCGAGAAGCGCGAAGAGGAAGCGCCGCATCGGCTTCTACTTCGGCGAGGGCGCCGTGGCAGGCGGCGCCGAGGGCGGCGGAAGCGAGCCGCTCGTGGAAGGCCGCGTGAAATCCACCTTCGGCGGCTTGGAGATGGCCTTCTCGTCCTCGACCGCGAACGACGCCTTCTCCTTGTAGCCGAACATCTTCGCCGTGAGGTTGGTCGGGAACTGGCGCGCGAGCACGTTGTACTCCTTCACCGCCGCGATGAAGCGGTTGCGCGCGGTGGTGATGCGGTTCTCGGTGCCTTCGAGCTGTGCCTGGAGATCGCGGAAGTTCTGGTCGCTCTTCAGCTGCGGGTAGTTCTCGCTCACCACGAGGAGGCGCCCGAGCGCGCCCGAGAGCTGCGCCTGCGCCTGCTGGAATTTCTGCATGGCCGCCGGGTCGTTGATCATGTCGGGCGTCACGTTGACCGAGGCCGAGGTGGCTTTCGCCCGCGCCTCGGTGACGCCGATGAGCACGTCGCGTTCCTGGGCCGCATAGCCCTGCACCGTCGCCACGAGGTTGGGGATCAGGTCGGCACGGCGCTGGTACTGGTTCAGCACCTCGCCCCAGGCCGCCTTCACCTGCTCGTCCTTCGTCTGGAACTCGTTGTAGCCGCAGCCGGACAGGGTGAGCGCCGCCATGATCGACAGGACCCACAGGAGCTTCGCCATCGTCGTCGTCTCCAGGAAAGGGCTCGCGATCGAGCCGCGGTGAAGGTGCGGGACGTTCCCCGCGATTTCAAGCGCCCGCGAGCATCCGCCGGGCAAATACCAGGTCTTCCCATGCCCGCGCCTTCTCCGGGAGGCTGCGAAGGAGGTATGCGGGGTGGTACGTCACGACGAGCGGCGTGCCCTTGTAGTCGTGGGCCCGCCCGCGCAGGCTCCCGAGACTCGCTTCCGTGCCGAGGAGCCGGATCGCCGCGGTCTTTCCGAGCGCCACGATGAGCCGCGGCGCCACGAGCTCGATCTGCCGGTCGAGGTAGGCGGCGCACGCGCTGCCCTCCTCGGGGGTGGGCGTGCGATTGCCCGGCGGGCGGCACTTCACGACGTTGGCGATGTACGCGTCACGCCCGCGCTTCAGGCCCGCCGCGGCGAGCATGCTGTCCAGGAGCTTCCCCGCCTGTCCCACGAAAGGCTCTCCCAGCTCGTCCTCGTCGGCGCCGGGGCCCTCGCCCACGAACATCCAGGGACCCGAGCGCGCCCCCACGCCGAAGACCGCTTGCTTGCGCTGGCGGCACAACCCGCACTGGCGGCAATCGCGCACCGCCTGCTCGAGCTCGTCCCAACCGAGGGCCGAGACGTCGCGAAACGCGATGGTCGCGGTCGATGCGGCCTCGGCCGCCGCCGCGGTCACCTGGGCCACGGCGCGCTCGGCCCAGCCATAGAGCTTCGCCACGTTCGCGAGCTCCAGCTCGCGCAGCGTGCGTTCGTCCATCAGAGGGCGAGCCCGAGGAAGAGCGCGTCCTCGCGCCCGTGGGAGGACGGGTAGTACTCGGGGCGGATGGCGATCTGCTGGAATCCGGCGCGCCGGTAGAGGTGGCGCGCGGCGAGGTTCGAGGGACGCACCTCGAGGTAGACGATCTGGCAGCCGGCGCTTCGCGCCTCGTCCACGATGTGCGCGAGGAATGCGCGCCCCAGGCCCTGGTTCTGCCATTCGCAGGCCACCGCGAAGTTGAGAAGGTGCGCCTCGTCCAGGGCGACCATGAGGACCGCGTATCCCACGACGAATTCGCCGTGCTCGATGACCCAGCAGTCGTAGCCCGCGTTCACCGAGTCGCGGAAGTTGCCGGCGCTCCACGGGAACTCGTAGAGGGATTTCTCGAGGCGCGCGACCTCGGCCACGTCGCTCATGCGCATGGGCCGGTATTCGATCTGCGGGATGGGAACCGCGCTCACCGCTTCGCCCGCTGCCTTTCCTCGGTCGTGAGTGCCACCTTGTCGCGCAAGTATAGGGGCGCCGCGTGCTCCGCCGCCACGGCCGCGCCGCGCGCGAAGCGCCGCGCCGCGATGCGCGCCACGGCCCCGGCACGCGGAAGGTCGCCCTCGACGCGCATCGAGACGGGCTCGCGGTATGCGTCGCGAAGCCAGGAATGCGCGTCGAAGCCGCTGCCCGTTGCGGTCCAGCTTCTCCCCGGGAGCGGCGGCACGCCCTGCGCGTCCGCCAGGCGCGGGGCGATCACCTCGTCCCAGTCCTCGCCGTTGCGCGCATAGGCGGCGAGATACGCCTCGCCCATGCGCGCGTCGAAAGCGGCCACCACTCGCCGTTCGCGGGTCTGGTGGGCGAGGGCGAGGAGCGAGGGCACCGGCACCACGGGGCGGTGGGCGGCGAAGGCCATTCCCTGCACCAGGCCGCACGCGATGCGGATGCCCGTGAAGGATCCCGGCCCCTGGCCGAACGCGAAGGCATCCATTTGCGTGGCCGCAAGGTGCGCTCGCGCGAGGGCCTTGGCGACCATCGGCACCAGCATCTCGGAATGGCGGTTTTCGGCCAAGGCCTCCTCCACGAAGAGCTCCTCGCCGCGAAGCAGCGCGACGGAGCACAACTCGGTGGAGGTTTCGACGGCGAGGAGGTTCAAGGGGAAAAGGGCCGTACCGCGGACATGGCCATTATACGCCCGCCCGCCGAGACACTTTTCCTATATTACTACAGTATGTTACGCGATATACCTAAAGTTGATTATACGAAACTCAAGGTCTCGTGCCTTCCCCCGAGTACGGCCTTCGAGTCGATTCCCCACCAGCGGTCGAGGAAGGTCGCGTAGTAGCCGCGGAAATCCACGGCATGGGGCAGGTTGCCGTTGCCGTCGAGCCGGCCGAGCGCCGGCGCGGCCCCGTACAAGCCGCCCTTCACCCCTCCTCCCATCACCAGGTGGACCGAGGACGTGCCGTGGTCGGTGCCGCCGCTCTGGTTCTCACGGGGCCGGCGGCCGAACTCGGCATAGGTGGCGATGAGCGTCTGGTCCCAGCGCCCCGCCTCGACCAGTGCCGCGCGAAGCGCCGTGAGCCCCTCGGCGAGTTGCTTCAGCAGGTTCGCGTGCGTACCCGACTGGTTGGCGTGCGTGTCGAAGCTTCCCAGGGAAAGGCGCACCACCGCGATCCCTGCTTCGTTCGCGGCGAGCTGCGCCGCCGTGCCCGACGCGTTGCCGAACGCGGTCCGGGGAAATTCGGCCGCAAAGGCCCGGCCCGCGTGCAGGCGCTGCGCCGAGAGGGTCACGTCGTGCTCGACGCGCAGGATATGGGCGAGCGCGGCATTGCCCGTCCTGCCCGCGTCGCTTGCGAGGCGCGCGTTGCGCAGGAACTGCTCCGGATTGGAAAGCGCGATCGCGCGCCCTCCGTTTCCGGAGAGCGGCCCCATGGCGCCGGGGCCCACCACCACGCCGTCGGCGGCGAAGTCCGCGGGCGACGGCGACAGGGCGAAGGCGCGCGCGAGCCAGCCGTCGTCCAGGTACTCGTCGCTGCGCGACGCGGTGTCCCAGATCTCGATGGACCGGAAGTGCGAGAGGTTGGGTTGCGGGTAGCCCACGCCCTGCACCAGCGCGAGCTCGTGCCGGTCCCACAGGGCGCGAAGGGGCGCCAGCGAGGGGTGCAGCCCCGTCGTTTCGGTGAGCTGCACCACCTGGTCGCGCGCGATGGCGAGCCGTGGGCGCAGCGCCGCGTATTGCGGATCCGCATACGGGATCACCGTGTTCAGCCCGTCGTTGCCGCCCTTCAGCTCCACCAGCACGAGGAGCTTGCGGCGCGGTTCCGCGGCGAGCGTGATGCGCGCGCTCGCGGCAAACGTTGCCAGGCAGAGCGACTGGAGGAAGCGGCGGCGATCGCAGGTCATTTGAGCTGGTAGGCGGGATCGGCCACGAGCGCGCGCGCGAGATCCGCGCCCTCGAGGCCCTCGATGGAGTTGACGGGATCGGCCGCGAGCACCAGCGCGCGAAGCCGCGCCGGGTCGCCCGGCACGCGCGAAGGATCGAAAGCGTAGTCGGCCATGCCGCGCTCGAGCAAGCGCTGGTAGCGCTGCGCCTCGCCGGCGCCCTTGGCCGCGGGGGCGGGCTCGCCCACCTTCATCATCGCCGGCTCGGCGCCGCGGAAGACGCGGTCGACCCACTGCTTGCGCGCGAGGAGCGTGGCCGACGTGATCCACGCGTCGCCGCCCGGCCAGCCCTTCACGTTGGGCGGCGACATCAGGTTCTGGCCCAGGGCGGCGCACGCGAACACGGCGGGCCGCAGATCGAAGGGGTGGATGTCGAACGTTCGCAGCGTTCCCGCCACGAGGTCCACGGGCGACTTCACGAGGGCGCCGCGGTTGTCCTTCGACCAGAACGCGTCCGAGGTGAGCATCGCGCGCACGAGCGGCTTCACCTCGTAGCGCCCGTCGCGGAAGATGCGGGCCAGGCGCTCGACCTGGGCGGGATCGGGATCGGGCGAGATCAGCTCGCGCCAGAGCTTGGCGACGACGAAGCGCCCGGTCTCGGGACGCGCGAGCAGGACGTCGATCACGTCGTCGCCGTCGAGGCGGCCGGTGCGCCCGAGCACGGTCTTCTCGCCGAAGTCGTGGAAGGCGGGCCGGAAGCGATACTCGCCGGTGTCGCGCTCGAGGCTCCAGCCCGTGAAGGCCCGCGCGGCTTCCTTCACGTCGGCCTCGCCGTAGTGGCCCTCGCCCAGCGTGAAGAGCTCCATCACCTCGCGCGCGAAGTTCTCGTTGGGCGCCTGGCGCCGGTTGCCGGCGTTGTCGAGCCACACGAGCATCGCCGGGTCCTTGCCGATGGCGTGCAGGAGCGTGGCGAAGTTGCCGAGCGACTCGCGCCGCAGCAGCGCGTTCTGCCGGTACATGAGCTGCGGCGAGCGCACCTTCTGCTGGCTCGTCGCGAAATGGTTGTGCCAGAAGAGCGTCATGCGCTCGGTGAGCGGGCTCGGCGTGGCGAGCATCTCGCGCAGCCACCAGGCACGCAGCTCGAAGCCCTCCTCGACGCGGCGGCGCTGGTAGTCCTTGCGCTCGTCGGCGGAAAGGGCGCGCACCTTGTAGAACGGGGTGAAGGGCTCATCCACGAAGGCCGGCGGCTTCACCGAGGCCACCGTGCGCGCGCCCGCGAGCAGGCGCTCCACGGCCGCGTTGCGCTCGAGGGGCGCGAGCGCCCAGATATCGGCTTCGGTCGCGCCGAACCCGGTGCGGGCGAGCAGGTGGCGCGCGCCGTCGTAGCCGATGGGAGCGGCGCGGGCGCATAGCGCGCACGCGAGGATCGCCAGGGCTGCGAGGGTTCTCGTCATGGCCGAAAGCATAGCCCTCCCGAAAGCGCGCGGGGCGCCCCTTCCGGGACACCCCGCGTTACATTTGCTACTTCGCTGCGCGCTGCTCGCGCGCGGCTTTCAGCTCGTCGGGCGTGATGTAGCCGTCCTTGTTGGCGTCGATCGCGTCGAAGCCCTTCGACAGGCGCGGGGAGGCTTGCGCCTCGGCGCGGCTGATGCGCCCGTCGCCGTCGGTGTCGAGCTTCTTGAAGCGCTCGGCGGCCTTGGCGTGGCGCCCGCCGCTCATCTGGGCATGGAAGGCGCGCAGCTCGTCGGCGGTGATCTGGTTGTCGTGGTTGGTGTCGATCTCGTCGAAGTGCTTCGCGATCATCGGCAGCGCCTTCGCCTCGTCGCGGGAGATCATCCCGTCGCCATTGGTGTCGGCCTGCTTCAAGCGCATCATCGGGTCGTGGCCTTCGCCCGCGGGAGGTGCGGCGGCGGCCAGGGTCGCCGCGCAGGCGAGGCCCAGCGCGGACAGCAGTGCGGCGTATCTCATCGTCTTCCTTTCGTGAAGGACTCAGGTGGCAGCCGGGGCGATGGGCCCGAGCGTAAAGGGATCAACGCGCCGGATGGTTTCGCGCCGACCGCAAGTGGTAACAACTTGTAAGTCGCCCGAGCCGCCCCGCTCGGGCGCTGCTAACATCGATCGCGCAATGCAAGCCCAGC
>DATBEA010000424.1:0-3236 GCA_036276215.1 Usitatibacter sp. | reverse complement strand
TTCGCCGAGCGCCATCCGCAACGCGTCGCGCGCATCGCCCTGGACGCGTTCGTCTGGACGGGCGAAGGCAGCCCCACGCTCGAGCAGCGCAGGAAGAAGCTTCCCGAATTCCAGAAGGTCCATCGCCGGCCCATCGACCGCGCCTTCGTGAGGAGCATCTTCGAGCGAGACCATCCCGGCACCGCCGACGAGCGCACGGTGGAAGCCTTCGCCGACGCGATCCTCGCGCTGGACGATTCGGTGCCCACCGGGACCTACGTGGACATGTGCTCGAAGCTTCCGCTCCTGGACCCCACGAAGCTCACCGTGCCCACGATCGTGATGCGCGGGGAATTCGACGGCATCGCGGGCTTCGACGACCTGGTCGAGTTCTTCAAGCGCCTGCCCAACGCCGACAAGCAGTTCGCCGTGATGCCGGGCATCTCGCACGCGAGCTTCCAGCAGAAGAACTATCGCGTGGTCTACCACATCCTCGACGCCTTTTTCTCCCAACCGGAACCGGCCTACCGCGCATGAAAAGAGTCCTCGCAGCCCTCGCCCTCCTCGCCACCTGCACCGCCGCCCTGGCCCAGCCGTATCCCAGCCGCCCGATCCGCATCGTCGTCCCGTTCGGCCCCGGCGGCTTCACCGACGTGGTGGCGCGCATCCTCCAGAAGGAGCTGGGCACGGCGATCGGGGTGCCCATCGTCATCGAGAACAAGGCCGGCGCGGGCTCCACCATCGGGACCAACGACATCGCGCGCTCCAAGCCCGACGGCTACAACCTGGTGATCGTCTCGACCACGCACGTGATCAGCCCGCACCTCTACCGGGAGATACCCTACGACCCCATCAAGGACTTCACGCCGATCACGAAGCTGGGCGAAGGCCCGTACGTGCTGGTGGTGAACCCGAGCCTGGGCGTGTCGAGCGTGGCCGAGCTCATCGCGAAGGCGAAGGCGAATCCCGGCAAGATCGACTTCGCCTCGTCGGGAAACGGCAGCAGCCAGCACCTCGTGGGCGCGCTCTTCGCCACCATGGCGGGCGTGAAGCTGAACCACGTGCCCTACAAGGGCAGCAGCGGCGCGATGAACGACCTGCTGGGCGGCACGGTGAAGCTTTCCTTCGTCGGGATGCCCAACGCGCTGCCCAACGTCGCGAGCGGCAAGCTCAAGGCGCTGGCGGTCACCACGCGCACGCGTTCGCCCGACCTTCCGAACGTGCCCACCTTGGACGAGGCGGGCGTGAAGGGCTTCGACGCCACCATCTGGCTCGCCCTCCTCGCCCCGCCGGGCACTCCCCACGAGATCGTGATGAAGCTGCACGACGAGGTCGCGAGGGTGCTTGCCAATCCGGACGCCAAAGCCCTCATGAGATCGGCGGGCGTGGACGTGGCGACCAGCACGCCCGAGGAGCTGGGCGCGCTCATGCAATCGGAGCTGGACCGCTGGGGGAAGGTGGTGCGGGAGACCGGCGCTACCGTGAACTGATTGGAATGACCGTCACTCAGCGCAGGTGGACGGCGGGTGGCGCCGCAGCACGATGTCGTCCGGGGAAGGCGCCTTCTCGATGAAGCGGATGTTCTGCCGCGCCGCTTCCATGTAGGGATTGGCGCCGCCGAAGTGCTTGGCCGCGTACTGGTAGGCGCCGCCGAGATCCTCGTCGAGCCGGCGCGTGGCGTTGCGGTAGAAGGAAGGCGTCTTGCGAATCAGGTCCTCGGCGGACTCGAACACCACGACCTCGCCCGCCTCGGTCTGCTTGCGGGTGATGCCGCCCGCGACGAACTCCGGATAGAGCCGGTCGCGGCATTTCTCGAGGTAACAGCGGTCGGCCATCTGCGCGATGATGTCCGCGGAGCCCAACAGGCTTCCCACCAGGCGGTAGATCGGGTCCGGCACGCGGATCGCCTCGACCGGCTGCTCGTAGCCGGTGAAGTGCACCACCGCCCCCGCCACTTCCGCGAAGTCCTCCATGCCGATCGTGGGCAGGTATTCGCGCAGGAACCGCGCGCCGCGCGAGACGTGGGTGGTCGTGTACTCGGCGCCGTTCACGTGGCGCGTGTCGTTCACGCGCCGGATGTAGCCCATGTCGTGGAAGAGCGCGCAGATGACGCCCAGCTGGTAGATGCGCTCGCCGATGGCGGGCGAATCGGCGCGCGAGCGCTCATAGCCGTCGAGGAGGCGCGCCATGGCGAGCGTCACGTCCAGGATGTGCTGGAGGTCGTGGTACTCGGTGTCGCAGCGCGTGTAGCCGGGGAACGTGCCGCGGTAGAGGCGCACCACGTCATCGAACGCGCGATTCAACGCCGGCGCCTGGTTGCGCGCGTAGAGCGAGCGGAATAGCCGGATCACCTCCAGCTTCACGCAGACCGGGTCGGTGGTGTTGATCCGGTTGGTGACGTCGAAATCGCTACGTCGGAAGTTCATGCGCCCCGGGCAGTGTCTGCTTTTTTAGACAGCTAATGGGCGCATTGGAGCGCATTTCCGGGCCTCCCGCAAGCGGGAATACCGGACTAGCCAAAGGCTTGGCGGGGGAGTAAGGTTTTCGGAAAACCCCGGAGGACGTCCGCCCATGGCTACCATGACGATGGAGAGCGGCGAGGAGATCAAGCGTCGAATCAGCGAGCTGAACCTGGAGCACCGCGATCTGGACAGGGCCATAGAGGCCCTCGAAATGAACCCGCTCCACGACGAGTTGCAGCTGAAGAGGCTCAAGAAGCGCAAGTTGATGCTGAAAGACCAGATTTTCATGCTGCAACGCCAGCTGGTCCCCGATATCCCCGCCTAGCTTCGCCCCGCACCCCCGAAACGAAAAAGGCACAGTTCCGGGTCTCGCGACCCGGCCCTGTGCCCAATTATGCTTTCGCGGGGCGCTCAGCCCTGCTTCTGGAACGTGCGGTAGAACCCGAGCACCTTCGGCACGTAGTGCCGGGTCTCGGCGTACGGGGGAATCTTGTGGCCGCTGCGGATGACCGCGTTCTCGCCGGCGTTGTAGGCGGCGACGACCAGGTCCAGCCGGCCCTTGAACATGTCCATGAGGTCGCGCAGGTAGCGCACGCCGCCGTGGATGTTCTCGGTGGGGTCCATCATGTTCTGCACGCCGTAGCGGCGGGCGGTGTCGGGCATGAGCTGCATGAGGCCCATGGCCCCGGTGCGCGACACGGCGTTCGGGTTGTACGCCGACTCCGCCGAGATCACCGCGTGGACCAGGGAAGGCTCGACGCCGTAGGCCTTGCTCGCGGTCTGGATGATGTGGGC
>DATBEA010000423.1:0-2042 GCA_036276215.1 Usitatibacter sp. | reverse complement strand
AGCACTCGATCGTGCCGCCACGCAAGTGGGGCGGCAACATGGACACGAAGCACCTGCGCGCGGGCTCCACGCTGCTCCTGCCGGTGGGCGTACAGGGTGCGCTCTTCTCGGTCGGCGACACCCACGCCGCGATGGGCGACGGCGAGGTGTGCGGAACCGCCGTCGAGGCGCCGATGGAGATGGCGCTGCGCCTGACCGTGCGCAAGGACCTCTCAATCGACGCGCCACAGTACGTGGTGCCCCAGGCGGCCGCGGCGGTGGAGCGCGGCGCGGGCGGCTGGCACGTGTGCACGGGCGTCGGACCGGACCTGTGGGAGGCCACGCGCGATGCGACCCGCTCGCTCGTCGACCACATGGTGGAGCAGATGGGTCGCGCGCGGGAAGAGGCTTACGCCATCGCTTCCGTGGCGGCGGACTTGCGGATTCACGAAGTGGTCGATGCCCCGAACTGGGTGGTCGGCGCATGCCTGCCGTTGGACATCTTCGGAGGAGAGGGGAACGGATGACGTCGGCATCAGCCGAGCAGCAGCCTGAGCAGAGCGGCGGCGGACTGCGCCGCGAGCTCAACTTCTGGGAGGCGATCGCGCTCTCGATCGCGATCATGGCTCCCACCGCCGCGATGGCGCTGAACGGCGTGGGGATCTCGGGCCTCATCGGCCGGGCCGTCCCGCTCGCGTTCATCTTCGCGACGGTCGGGGTGATCTTCGTCTCCTACGCGTTCGTGCAGCTCAGCCGGCACTTCAGCTCTGCGGGCTCGGTGTACGCGTTCTCGGGCGTCACCCTCGGGCCGCAGGCCGGCTTCTTCGCCGGCTGGGCGTTGTTCGGCACCTACCTCGCTTTCACCGCCGCCTCCACGGCGGAGGCGGGTCTGTTCGGCGTCGACTTCTTCAAGGGCTCCGGCATCTGGGACGGCGCGGAGTGGGTCGTGATCGCGCTCGTAGCCGGCGCGCTGATCGCGTTCTTCGCCTACAACGACGTGCGCAAGGTCACGCGCGCGCTGCTCACGATCGAGGGCATCTCGGTCACGCTGATCGTGATCCTCGTGATCGTGATCTTCGCCAAGCTGCTGTTCGGCTCGGCGCCTCAGAACCAGGGCTTCACGGCCGACATCTTCAAGCTGCCGAGCGGGACGTCGTTCGATACCGTGGCCACGGCGGCGGTGTTCGGCTTCCTGTCGTTCGCGGGCTTCGAGGGCGCGGCCGCGCTTGGCGAGGAGACGAACAACCCCAAGCGCAACATCTCGCGGGCGATCATGTTCGCGGTGCTCGTCTCGGGCGCCTTCTACATCGTCGTGATCATCTCCCAGACGCTCGGCTACGGCACCGACGCCGCGGGCGTGAAAGCGTTCTCGAGCTCGGCCGGGCCGTTCAGCGACCTGTCGAAGGAGTACGTCGGCGGGCTGCTGCGCGACCTGATCAACCTCGGCGCCACGGTGAGCGCGTTCGCGAGTGGCCTTGGAACTGCGCTCGCGGGATCGAGGATCCTGTTCGCGCTCTCGCGCGACGGCTTCGAGACCTCGCCGCTCGGCAAGGCATCCAAACGCACCGGCGCTCCCGCGGGCGCCCTGGCGGTGGTGATGACGGTCGCGCTCACGGCGATGGTGATCCAGCGCATCATCGGCACCTCTGCGGTGAACGCTTTCTTCTACCCGGGCACGATCGGCGTGCTGAGCCTGCTCGTGGCCTACATGGTCACGAACCTCGGCGCGGTCAAGTTCCTCTGGGTCGACGGCAGGCGGGCGCCCTTGTGGCAGATCGTGATCCCGCTGATCGGCATGACCTTCCTCGGCTACACGATCTACAAGCAGGTGAGCGGCCAGGCATTCCCCTACAACCACTTCCCGTACGTGGTGCTGGCGTGGCTCGTTGTCGGCCTCGTGGTGGTGTTGGCGGCGCCGGGCCTGGCAAGGAGGCTTGGGGAGGGGCTGGCGAGGAGGGAAGGCTTGAGCGCAGACGCCCAGGCCGCACCCGAGGCGGTGACGTAGGACAAGCTTGGCAGTACGCGGTAGGCAGTAGGTACCCTGAGCCCCAGCCCTGCCCACT
>DATBEA010000422.1:0-17738 GCA_036276215.1 Usitatibacter sp. | reverse complement strand
CAACGCGCTCACCTTCCCGCTCTCGGTGGGCGCCTCGGTGCTGCTCATGGCCGAGCGTCCCACTCCCGACGCGGTGTTCCGCCGCTGGACGCAGGCCAAGCCCACGATGTTCTTCGGGGCGCCCACGGGTTACGCGGGCATGCTCGCGTCGCCGAACTTGCCCGGGCGCGGGGAAGTGGCGCTGCGCCTGTGCTCATCGGCGGGCGAGGCGCTTCCCAGGGAGATCGGCGAGCGCTTCGACGCGCACTTCGGCTGCGAGGTGATCGACGGCATCGGGTCCACGGAGATGCTGCACATCTTCATCTCCAACCGGCCGGGAAGCGTCTTCTACGGCACCACGGGGCAACCCGTGCCCGGTTACGAGGTCGAGCTGCGTGGCGAGGACGGCAAGCCCGTGGCCCGGGGCGACATTGGAGACCTCTATATCCGCGGTCCGAGCGCGGCCCTCATGTACTGGGGAGACCGCGTGCGCTCCGCGGAGACTTTCCAGGGCCCGTGGACGCGCAGCGGCGACAAGTACCTGAGGGACGCCGCGGGCAACTATGTGTATGCGGGACGCAGCGACGACATGCTCAAGGTGAGCGGCCAGTACGTCTCGCCCTTCGAGGTGGAAGCCACGCTCGTGCGCCACCCCGCCGTGCTCGAGGCCGCGGTGATCGGCACGCCCGACGAGAACGGCCTCACGCGCTCGAAGGCGTTCGTGGTGTTGAAGGCGGGACGCGAGCCTTCGCCCGAGCTCGAGGCGGAGCTGAAGCGCTTCGTGAAGGGCGAGCTCGCGCCCCACAAGTACCCGCGCCTGCTGGAGTTCATCGAGGAGCTGCCGAAGACCGCGACGGGCAAGATCCAGCGCTTCAGGCTGCGCGAGCGCGAGGCGCACGCCTCGGCGAAGGGCGCCACCGCGCGCGCATGAGCGCCGCCGCGCCGGCGTTCGCCGAGGTCCGGTGGGAAGGCCGGCCCGTCCGCATCGAGTACGAGTGGGTGGGCGAGGGCTCCTCGACGATCGTGTTCCTCCACGAGGGGTTGGGGTCGCGCGCGATGTGGCGCGATTTCCCGGCGCGCCTTTGCTCGGCGCTCGGAATGCGCGGGCTCGTGTACTCGCGCCCCGGCTACGGACAATCCACGCCGCGCGATCCCGGGGAGCGCTGGGAGCCCGACTTCATGCACCGCCAGGCGCACGAGGTGCTTCCGGCGTTGCTCGATGCGCTCGGCCTTGCCGGCAGGACGTGGTTCTACGGGCATAGCGACGGGGGATCGATCGCGCTCCTCTTCGCCGCGAAGTTTCCGCAGCGCACGGCCGCCCTTATCGTGGCCGCGCCCCACATCTTCGTCGAGGACCTGTCGGTGGAGAGCATCGAGCGAACGCGCGCGGCGTACCTTCGGACGGACCTTCGCGACAAGCTCGCGCGCTACCACGACGACGTGGATTCGGCGTTCTGGGGCTGGAACGACATCTGGCTCGCCGCGCCCTTCCGCGACTGGAGCATCGAGGACGAGATCGCCGCCATCGAGGCGCCGGTGCTGGCGCTCCAGGGCATCGACGACGAGTACGGCACCATGGCCCAGGTGGACGGCATCGCCAGGCGCGTGAAGCAGGTCGAGCTGCTGAAGCTCGCCGATTGCGGCCATTCGCCCCACCGCGACCAGCCCGGCCGGGTCATCGCGGCGGCGGTGCAGTTCTCGCGTTCGCGTTAGTATCCGGTCGGTCAAGGGAGGACTCATGAAACGCATCTTTGCCGCGCTCGTCATGGCCACGCTGTTCGCCTCGCCATTCGCCTTCGCCCAGCAGCCCAAGCTCAAGGTGGGGTTCATGCTGCCTTACTCCGGGACCTACGCGGCGCTGGGCGACGCCATCGAGAAGGGCTTTCGACTCTATCTCGCCGAGCAGGGCGGCAGGATCGGCGGGCGCGAGATCGAGTTTTCCAAGGTGGACGACGAGAGCGATCCGTCGAAAGCCGTCGACAATGTGAACAAGCTCATCAAGCGCGACAACGTGGACGTGCTGGTGGGCACCGTGCACTCGGGCGTCGCGATGGCCATGGCCAAGGCGGCGAAGGACAACGGCACGCTCCTCATCATCCCGAACGCCGGCGCGGTCGCCGTGACCGGGCCCATGTGCGCCGAGAACATCTTCCGCAGCTCCTTCTCCAACTGGCAGCCGGGCTATGCCATGGGGGAAGTGGCGGCCAAGCGCGGCGCGAAGAAGGTCGTGACCATCACGTGGAAGTACGCGGCCGGCGACGAGAGCGTGGGCGGCTTCAAGGAAGCCTTCGAGAAGGCGGGCGGCCAGGTGGTGAAGGAGCTCTCGCTTCCGTTCCCCAACGTCGAGTTCCAGCCGTTGCTCACCGAGATCGCGGCGATCAAGCCCGACGCGGTGTACACCTTCTTCGCGGGCGGCGGCGCGGTGAAATTCGTGAAGGACTACGCCGCCGCGGGACTCAAGGACAAGATCACGCTCTACGGCGCCGGGTTCCTCACCGACGGCACGCTGGAGGCGCAGGGCGCGGCGGCCGATGGCCTCCTCACGACGCTGCACTACGGCGACGGCCTGGACGTGCCCAAGGACAAGTCGTTCCGCGCGGCGTACGCGAAGGCCTACGGCGTGCAGCCCGACGTGTACGCGGTGCAAGGCTACGACGCGGCGCAGATGCTCGCGATCGGGCTCGATGCCGCGCACGGCGACGTCTCGAAGAAGGACGAGATCGCCAAGGCCCTCGTGGCCGCGAAGATCGACAGCCCGCGCGGCGCGTTCACCATCGGCCCGTCCCACAACCCGGTGCAGGACATCTACCTGCGCCAGGTGATCGGCAAGGACAACAAGGTGATCGGGGTGGCGACGCACGCGTTGGCCGACCCGGGCCGCGGCTGCAAGATGTGAGGCGGGACCGGGCCTCGCGTGGATCTCGCGACGTTCCTCGTCCAGTGCCTTAACGCGCTCCAGTACGGGCTGCTGCTCTTCCTCGTGGCCTCGGGCCTCACGCTCATCTTCGGCGTGATGGGCGTGATCAACCTGGCCCACGGCAGCTTCTACATGGTGGGCGCGTACCTGGCGTTCGCGCTGGCACCCGTGTTCGGTGGGTTCGCGGGCGGCGGCTTTGTCGCGACACTCGCGGCGGGCGTCGTGCTCGCAGTGATCCTGGGCTATGCGCTCGAGTGGGCGTTCTTCAGCTTCCTCTACGAGCGCGACCACCTGCAGCAGGTGCTGATGACCTACGGGCTGATCCTCGTCTTCGAGGAGCTGCGAAGCATCCTGGTGGGCGACGATGTCCACGGCGTGGCCACTCCCGCGTGGCTTTCGGGCGGCGTGCCCCTGGGCGGGCTCATGGACTATCCCGTCTACCGGCTCTTCATCTCGGCGGCGTGCATCGCGATCGCGGCGGCGATGTATGCCGTGATCTCGAAGACGCGCGTGGGGATGATGATTCGCGCCGGCGCCTCCAACCGCGAGATGGTGAGCGCGCTCGGCATCGACGTGAAGCGCCTCTACCGCGCGATGTTCGCCGCGGGCGTGGCGCTCGCCGTGCTCGCGGGGATGCTCGCCGCACCCGTGTCCTCGGTCTATCCCGGCATGGGCGGCCAGGTGCTCATCGTCTGCTTCGTGGTCGTGGTGATCGGCGGCATCGGGTCGGTTCGCGGCGCGCTCGTCGCCGCGCTCCTCGTGGGCGCGGTCGACACCTTCGGCAAGGTGCTTTTCCCGCATGCGGCCGGCGTGCTGGTCTACGTGCTGATGGCAGTGGTGCTCCTCTGGAGGCCCGAAGGCCTCGCACGGGCTGCGTGAACGCGCGCACGGCGCTCCTCGTCGCGGGCGTGGCGGCGCTCGCGCTGGTTCCCGCCGTGGGTGGCAGGTTCGCGGTGGATTTCGCCACCAAGACCATGATCTTCGCGGTCTTCGCGCTCTCGCTCGAGCTCCTCGTGGGGCAGGTGGGCCTGGTGTGCTTCGGGCAGGCGGCGTTCTTCGGCATCGGGGCGTATGCCGTGGTGCTCCTCACGCCGTCCACGGGCGCGGCCTCCCTCTGGTGGCTCGCGCCCGCGGCTCTCGCGGCGGCGGCGGTGTACGCCGCCGCGGTGGGGGCGCTCTCGATTCGCACGCGCGGCGTGTACTTCATCATGGTGACGCTCGCCTTCTCGCAGATGGCCTACTACGTGGCGCACGACACGCCGCTGGGGGGCGGGACCGACGGTGTCTACCTGGGCTTCGTGCCGACGCTCGCCGTGGGCGGCGCCTCGCTCGACCTCGGGCGTCCGCTGCCGCTCTACTACTTCGTGCTGGCGATGCTGGTGGGTTCCTTCGCGTTCCTCGCGGTCCTGCTGCGCTCGCGCTTCGGCCGCGCGCTCGCCGGCATCCGCGTGAACGAGCAGCGCATGCGCGCCGCGGGCTTTTCCACTTACCCGTACAAGCTTGCGTCCTTCGTGATTTCCGCGATGGTGGCGGGCCTCGCGGGAGTGCTCTTCGCGGTGAAGGACGGCTTCGTGAATCCCGAGCTCATGGGCTGGCACATGTCGGGGACGGTGCTGATGATGGTGATCCTGGGCGGCATCGGGCAGCTTCACGGCGCGGTGCTGGGCGCCTTCGCGTTCTCGCTGCTGCAGGAGCTCTTCATGTCGGAAGCGATCTTCGGTGGCTTCGCGAAGCACTGGCATTTGGGCGTCGGGCTCACGATCATCCTTTGCGTGGCGCTGATGCCGCGGGGGTTGGTGGGCGGATTGAAACCCTCGTCCGCCGATGGACGCCGATGAACGCCGATAACTCCGATACGATCCTGCGGGGCAGGAGCCTTACGCGGCGCTGGGGCGGGGTGGTCGCTGTCGACAACGTCTCCATCGACCTCGCGCGAGGGGAGATCCATGCGTTGATCGGCACCAACGGCGCGGGGAAGTCCACGCTCGTGAACGTGCTCTCAGGCGAAGTGCCGCCCACGTCGGGGACGGTGGAGCTGGACGGCCGCGACGTGACGCGCTGGCCGCAACCGAGGCGTGCGCGGGCGGGGCTCGGGCGCAGTTACCAGCGCACGACGGTCTTCATGCCCTTCACCGTCTTCGAGAATTGCCGGCTGGCAGCGCAGGCGCGCTTCCAGCATCCGTGGCGGTGGTGGGCGGATGCCGGGCGTTGTCCCGATGCGACGGCGGTGGGGCGCGAGGCGGCGGTGCGCGCGGGACTGGGCCACGCGCTCGATTGCATCGCGGGGGAGCTTTCCCACGGCGAGCGCCGCCAGCTCGAGATCGCGATGTGCGTGGCCACCGATCCGCGCGTGCTGCTCCTGGATGAGCCGCTCGCGGGCATGGGCGCCGAGGAGATCGAACGGATGCTCTCGCTCCTCGCGGGATTGCGCGAAGGCCACGCGATCCTGCTGGTCGAGCACGACATGGACGCGGTCTTCCGCATCGCCGACCGCATCACGGTGCTCGTGGACGGCGCGGCGATCGCTTCGGGAGCGCCGTCCGCCGTGCGCGACAATCGCGAGGTCCAGGCGGCCTACCTCGGGGACGCACGATGAGCGCGGCGATGCTCCTCGAGGCGCGCGGCATCCACGCGTGGTATGGATCGAGCCACGTGGTGGACGGCGTGGACCTCGCGATCGCGCGAGGGGAGACCGTGGGATTGCTGGGAAGGAACGGCATGGGCAAGACCACGCTCATTCGCGCGCTCCTCGGTTTCGTCGCGGGGCGTTCGGGAAGCGTGGCGATCGCGGGCGAGGACCTGTCGCGTGCCGCGCCGCACGAGCTCGCGCGCCGGGGCGTGGCCTACGTTCCCGAGGGGCGCGGGATCTTCCCGAACCTCACGGTGCACGAAAATCTGGTCGCCACGGCGCGCGGCAGCAAGTGGACCCTCGATCGCGTCTTCTCGGTTTTTCCGCAGCTGCGTGAGCGGCAACGCAACTACGGCAACCAGCTCTCCGGCGGCGAGCAGCAGATGCTCGCCATCGGGCGCGCGCTGATGACGCAGCCGGACCTCGTGATCCTCGACGAAGCCACGGAAGGCCTGGCGCCGCGGGTGGTGGACGAAGTGTGGCGCGTGATCGCCGAGATCCGCGCCGCGGGGGTCGCGACGCTCATCGTCGATCGCGACTACCGGCGAGTGGGCGAGAACGCCTCGCGCCTCGTCGTGCTGCGCAAGGGACGCGTGGCGCTCGAGGGCGACGCGAAATCCCTCCTCGCGGGGAGCGGGCTCGCGGCGCTGCTGGGCGTATGAAGACCGTCCGCACGCAAGTCGGCATCGTCGGCGCGGGTCCCGCGGGGCTCCTCCTCTCGCACCTGCTGCACCTGGCGGGCATCGAGTCCATCGTGCTCGAGAGCCGCTCGCGCGACGACGTGGAGGGAACCATCCGCGCGGGGGTCCTCGAGCAGGGCACGGTGGACATGCTCACCGAGGCGGGCGTGGGCGCGCGGCTTGCGCGCGAGGCATTCTTCCATCGCGGCGTGTACCTTCGCTTCGCCGGGCGCACTCACCATATCGACATGCAGGAGCTCACCGGTGGCAAGCGCGTTACCGTGTACGCGCAGCACGAGGTCATCAAGGACCTGGTCGCTGCGCGGCTCGCCGCGGGAGGCGACATCCGCTTCGGCGTGGGCGACGCGGCGCTCGAAGGCGTCGATACCGTGCGGCCTGCGCTCACCTTCAGCGAGGGCGGCGAGGCGTGTCGCATCGAGTGCGACTTCATCGCGGGCTGCGACGGTTCCCATGGGGTTTCGCGCCGAAGCATTCCCGCGGGCGTGCTGCAGCGCTACGAGCGCGTCTATCCGTTCGGGTGGTTCGGGATCCTGGTGGAGGCGCCGCCCTCGGCCGACGAGCTCATCTACGCCTCGCACGATCGCGGATTCGCCCTGGTGAGCACGCGTTCGCCCACGCTGCAGCGCATGTACCTGCAGTGCGACCCGCACGACAACGTCGAAAATTGGTCCGACGATCGCATCTGGTCGGAGCTCCGCGCAAGGCTGGAAACCCACGACGGGTGGCTCCCCCGGGAAGGGCCGATCACGCAGAAGGTGATCGTCCCCATGCGAAGCCTGGTGCACGAGCCGATGCGTCACGGGCGGCTCTTCATCGCGGGCGATGCCGCCCACGTCGTCCCGCCCACAGGCGCGAAGGGACTCAACCTCGCCGCCGCCGACGTGCGCGTGCTCGCGCGTGCGCTCGAGGCTTTCTACCGGAAGAAGGACGAATCGCCGCTCGACGCCTACTCGGCGACCTGCTTGCGGCGCATCTGGAAGGGCCAGCGCTTCTCGTGGTGGCTCACGACGCTCCTGCATCGCGCCGCGGACGACACGCCCTTCGATCGCCGCCGCCAGCTCGCGGAGCTGGACTACATCACCACCTCTCGCGCCGCGATGACCTCGCTCGCCGAAAACTACGTCGGCCTCCCTTTCGACTAAAAGGGGTCAGAGCCCTTTTCGCGATTTAAGGGGACAGATCACTTTTCGAAGTGTTCTGTCCCCTTTTACGTGAAAAAGGGCTCTGACCCCTTTAGATGATTCCTTCGAGGAGCTGGACCTCGACCGAGGTGCCGGCCTCGACGTTGCCGGTGGCGTCGCCAAGGATGATGAAGCAGTTGGCGTCGCTCATGGACTTCAAGATCCCGGAGCCCTGCTCGCCGGTGGGCTTCACGGTGAGCGTGCCGTCGGGGGCCTGGGTGAGGACGCCGCGCTGGAACTCGGTGCGTCCCGGGGCCTTCCTGAGCTTCACGGTGCAGGTGGCGCGGAACGTGGGGATCGACGCCACGGGATCGGCGCCCATCAGCACCAGCATCGCGTCGCGCACGAACTGGTAGAAGGTCACCATCACCGAGACGGGATTGCCGGGCAGGCCGAAGAAGTGCGCGGCGCCGATCTTGCCGTAGGCGAGCGGGCGCCCGGGCTTCATCGCGATCTTCCAGAAGACGACCTCGCCCAGCTTGGCGAGCATCGACTTCACGAAGTCGGCCTCGCCCACGGACACGCCGCCGCTCGTGATCACGACGTCCGCGGCGGCGGAGGCCTCGGCGAACGCGCGCTCGATCAGCTCCGGGTCGTCGCGGACGACTCCCATGTCGAGCACCTCGCAGCCCAGGCGCCCGAGCATCCCATGGAGCGTGTAGCGGTTCGAGTCGTAGATCTCGCCTTCGCCCAGCGTCGTCCCGATGGACTTGAGCTCGTCGCCGGTGGAGAAGAAGGCCACGCGAAGCCTGCGGTACACGCCGATCTCACCCACGCCCAGCGATGCGATGAGGCCCAGCTCCGCGGGCCGCACGATGCGCCCGCGCGCGAGCGCAAGCGATCCGCGCTTCAGGTCCTCGCCCGCCTCGCGCACGTTCTGCCCCGTCTTCTGGCCCGCGGCGAAGGCGATGGACTTGCCGCTCGCTTTCGCGCGCTCCTGCATCACGACCGTATCCGCGCCCTCGGGCACGACACCGCCGGTCATGATGCGCACGCATTGGCCGGCAGCCACCTTCCCCGAGAAAGGCTTGCCCGCGAAAGAAACGCCGATCTCCGTGAGCGTCGTTTCACCCGCGCCGAGGTCCGCCCCGCGCACGGCCCATCCGTCCATCGCGGAGTTGCGATGCGAAGGCACGTCGACGGGCGAGAGGATGTCCTCGGCCAGCACGCGCCCCAGCGCATCGCGAACGGGCACGCGCACGGTGCCCTGCACCGGCTCGAGGAACTGGTGGATGAAGGCGCGCGCTTTCGCGACCGGCATCGAGTTCGGATCGTAGTCGTCGGCGCAGGAGGCTTCCGTGATGGTGGTGGCGGTAGTCAGGGTGCTCATGCCGTGTCCAGGGAGATCGAGGCGAGGGGAATGATTTTACCGCCGGCACCGACCGAAAGAAGCATGGCCGCGCGCATGACGTCGCGATGCTCGCCGGCGAATGCCTCCCGGGCTTCGACGAGCGAGCCCTCGATCTTCGCGAAATCCGGGTCTCGCGCGATCGTGATGTGCGGTTCATATGGCAGGTCGCGGCGCAGGTGCGATCGCAGCGAGCGCGTATAGAGCTTGTCGTGCAGCGCCGCGAGGGAGGCGGCGCCGCGGGAAGCCATCAGGAAGACGAACTCGTTGGCGACAAGCCGCACTCCGCTGAAGGTCACGGGCGTCGGCGGCCAGCTTCCCAGCACGCGGCGCGCATGCGTTTCCACCTGGAGCTGCGTGAGCGCGGTAGCGAACGGGAACACGAGCGTGAGGTGCGCCGCGACATAGTCCGCCATGGGATCGTGGCGCGCGCGAAACGCCTCGACCCGCTCGATGCCTTCGAACGACGGGAACCACGCGATCGCGAAGCGCGGCAGCGGCGGGCGCGAGCGGCGCAGCGCCGGCATGGCCTAGCCGCGCGGCTCGAGGCTCGCGAGCTCCTCGCGGGTATTGATGTTGAGGAACGCGCCGGCCTCGTCGTCGAAGGGCACTTCCACGACGCGAAGGGCCGCGTACCACTTGTCGATCTTGCGCTGGCCGCCCGCGAGGAACGCCGTGAGCGAAGCGTGCACGTCGCGGCGCATCAGGCTGAATACCGGGTGCGCCTGGTCCCCGGTCTTCGCCACCGCGAGCTGCGCATCGGCCGCGTCCAGCGCCTTTCGCAATCGCATCACCAGGTCCTCCGGCAGGAAGGGCGAGTCGCAAGGCGCGGTGACCACGAGAATGCCCCTGGCATGCGCAAGGCCGCGCTCGAACCCCGCGAGCGGCCCCGCGAACCCGGCGATCTCGTCGGCGATCACGCGGTGGCCGAAGCGGGCGTAGTCGTCGAGGTTGCGATTCGCATTGATGAGGAGCTCGTCCACCTGCGGGGCGAAGCGCTCGACCACGTGCGCGACCATGGGGCGCCCGCGGAAGGGCTGGAGTCCCTTGTCGATGCCGCCCATGCGGCTGCCCTGGCCTCCCGCGAGCACGAGGCCCGTGATTTCAGCCGCGCTTGAATTCATGCAGCGGCGCCCACTCCGGGCGCTCCTCGGGGAACGAGTTCACCGATGGGGCGCGGTCCACGGGGGTCGTGAAGATCGCAAGCGGCAAGTGCATCTCGTCCTGCCAGTTGTCGTGCACGGACTCGAAGGCGATGCGTGTGCCGCACCGGCCGCAGAACTTGCGCCGCACGCCGGGCGAGGATTCGTAGTCGCGAACGAGCGCCTCGCCCCGGCTGAAGCGCACCTGCGAGCGCATGAAGCCGATCCAGGTGACCACACCCGCGGCGTGCGCCGTGCGGCAGCTCCAGCAGTAGCAGTGGGCGCAGAAGCGCGAAGGAAACGTCGCCTCGATCTCGACGCCGCCGCAATGGCAACGGGCGACGGCCGATTCAGGCATGCGCCGCCTCGCGGCGCACCAGCCTGTGCGCACCGGTGAAGAGCAGGTAATGCTTGCCCACCGCGCGGCCGATCATCGTGATGCCCACCTGCTGCGCGACCTCGTGTCCCATCTTGGTGAGGCCCGAGCGCGACACGAGCACGGGAATGCGCATCTGCGCGGCCTTGATCACCATCTCGGAGGTGAGGCGGCCGGTCGTGTAGAAGATCTTGTCGGCGCCGTCCACGCCTTCCAGCCACATCCACCCGGCGATCGCGTCCACGGCGTTGTGCCGGCCCACGTCCTCGACGAAGGTGAGGATCTCGGCGCCCTTGGCGAGCGCGCATCCGTGCACCGCGCCCGCCTGCTTGTAGATCGCTTCGTGCAGCCGCATCGCGTTCAGCAGCTCGAAGAGCGTGGCTTCGTCCACCCGCATGTCGTCGTCGAGCTTCACCGCCTCGATGTCGGCCATGAGGTCGCCGAACACGGTGCCCTGGCCGCAGCCGGTGGTGGCCGTTCGCTTCCCGGTCTTGGCTTCCAGGTCGCCGAGGCCGCCGTTCGTGGTGACCACCACGGCGTTCACGTCCCAATCGACTTGCACCGAGGCGATCTGGTCCAGGGAATCGACCAGGCGCTGGTTGCGAAGGAAGCCGATGGCGAGCGCCTCGGGCGCGGCGCCCAGGGTCATGAGCGTCACGATCTCCTTCTTGTCCACGTAGAGCGTGAGCGGATGCTCGCCCGCGATGGGCGTGGGCACGATCTCGCCTTTCTCGTCGCGCGCCTCCACGGTATAGGTGGCGGGGCGCGCGCTGTGCGTGAGGACGGGACGGGCCATTCGCCTAGCCGCCGATGTACGACATCTCGATCTTGCGCGCGCGTGCCGTCTCGGCGGTGCGGATCTCGGAGTAGTGGTCGTCGCGCCCCTGCCAGATCGCGGCCACTGCCGCGCGAATCTCCTCGTCCGTCTTGCCCGAGCGCACCATCGCCTTCAGGTCGTAGCCGCGCTGCGCGAAGAGGCACGTGAAGAGCTGGCCGTCGGTGGAGAGCCGGGCGCGCGTGCAGGTGCCGCAGAAGGCGTGGGTGACCGAGGAGATCACGCCGAGCTCGCCCGAGCCGTCCCGGTAGCGCCAGCGCTCGGCCACCTCGCCGGAGTAGCTCGCCTCGACGGGCTCGATCGGGAAATGCTCGGAGATCCGGTAGACCACCTGCGCGGACGGGATCACGTCGTCCATGCGCCAATGGTTGGTCGATCCCACGTCCATGAACTCGATGAATCGCACGATGTGGCCGGTGCCGCGGAAGCGGCGCGCCATGTCCACCACCTGGGCGTCGTTCACGCCGCGCTTCACGACCATGTTCACCTTGACCGGCGCGAGGCCCGCGGCGGCGGCCGCGTCGATGCCTTCCAGCACCTTCGCGACCGGGAAATCCGCGTCGTTCATGGCGCGGAAGGTGGCGTCGTCGAGCGAGTCGAGGCTCACCGTCACGCGGTCCAGCCCCGCCGCCTTGAGCGCGCTTGCCTTCGCCTTCAGCGCCGAGCCGTTGGTGGTGAGCGTGAGGTCGACGGCGGGAAGCGCCTCGCGCAGCATCGCGACGAGCGCTTCGATGCCCTTGCGCATGAGGGGCTCGCCGCCGGTGAGGCGGATCTTGCGCGTGCCCAGGCCGTGGAAGACGCGCGCCATGCGCACGATCTCCTCGAAGGTGAGGATCTCCTCGTGCGGCAGGAAGGCGTAGTCCGCGCCGAACACGTCCTTCGGCATGCAGTAGGTGCACCGGAAATTGCAGCGGTCGGTGACCGAGATGCGAAGATCGTGCAGATGCCGCGCACGTGGGTCGGCCACGGGGCCGGGGGCAAGCGCCTCGGGCGCGCGCGGGATGGGCAGGCCGCGCTCTTCGCGCAGCGCGATGACGGTTTTCGCCATGGAACCAATAGTATAGTCATCCCATGCGAGAAATCCCGACCGTGAAGGCCGCCGTGATCCTGGTGCGCGAGCCGGGAACGAGCCGCTGGGAAAGCCATCGCTGGGGACTGCTGGGCGTGGTCCCGGACACGGGCGGCGCCGCGCGCACCCTCGTCGAAAACCCTACGATGCTGCAACGCCTGCATCCGGGCTTCGACCTCGCATTGCACCGCGGCGAGGCCGAGGGCTACTACCTCAACGTGTCGAGCGAGGCGCCCAGCGTCTTCGTCTCGCTGCGCCTGGACGAGGGCGCCGAGGAGCCCTATCCCTTCCAATGCACGCTCTCGTACAACGAGGCGGCGCGCTGGATGGACTCCAACGAGCGCGTGGAGCGCGCGCCCGCATGGCCCGAGCTCACCGAATGGATGGGTCGCTGGGTCGAGGCCAACTACCATCCGGAGCCGAAGAAGCGGCAGCGGCCGCGCTCCTTCGAAGGCAAGGAAGGGCGGCTTCGCGAGAAGAACGGGACGTGAGCGACGACAATTTCCTGTCGCGCTGGTCGCGCCGCAAGATCCGGGCGAGGCGGGGCGACGCCGAAGCGCAGGAGCCCGAGGCGACGCCGCGAGCCGCCGAAGGCGAGACGTTGCCGGCCGCCGCGGCACCCGCGCCTCCCGCGCCGTTGCCTGCGATCGAGTCGCTCACGCCCGACTCCGACTACACGCCATTCATGCGTGCCGACGTGGACGCCGACACGCGGCGGCTCGCCATGAGGAAGCTCTTCGAAGACCCGCGCTTCAACGTGATGGACGGCCTGGACGTCTACATCGACGATTACAGCAAGCCCGATCCGCTTCCCGAGGGCTGGCTCGAGAAGATGACCCAGGTGGCGCGGCTGGGCATCTTCAAGCCGGCACCCGAAACCCAGCCCGAGCCCGGCCTCGAGGCGTCCGTGGAAGGCTCCGCGCCCGCCGAAGCACCGCTCTTGCCTGCCTCGGAGACCGCGACCGGGGAGGCGGTAGCATCTGTTACGTCGGTGAAGGAGAACGACGCATTGCCGGTGCCGAAATCACCCGCGGCCGGGGCCTGACCTCCAATTCATATGGTGTACACTTCATAAAAAATAGGGCGAACCGCATTTCCCCGAGGAGCGTCGCCGCAAGCTGTCGGCGGGACGTCGAAAGAGGATGACGGTAGGCATCGAAGCACCCGGTCGCGCCTCGAGCGCGGAAACGATCACCGGATCCGGTTTTTCGGATGACCCCCTCATGCTGGAGAAGCGCGGCTGGACCGAAGCGACGGTCGAGTGCGCTCCGAAGCTCGCCGCCCTCGCCGCGCTTGAACGGCTTTCGCCCTCCGAGCCCATTCCCAGCGTTTCGTACCTGTCGCGCGGCAACGTGCTCGTGGTCGCCGGGTCCGATGCGCTGCGTGCGCGATCGGGCGCCGAGTCCCTCGCCGCCACGCTGCCCGTGACCCTGGTGGGTTCGGGCGATCCGCCTTCGCCGCGCGTGCAGGCCTGGCCGGGCCGCGTGAGCTCGCTGGACGGCTACCTCGGCGAATTCACCGCGACGCTCGAGGGTGTCCAGGCGGACGCTCGCCCGGCGCCCGCCAAGTTCGACTTGGTCCTCGATTTCTCCGATCCGCCGCTCTTCGCGATGCGCCAGCCGCCGCAGGGCTACTTCGCCGCGCCCCCGCGCGACGAATCCCTGGATGAGGTGATCGCGGAAATGCGCGAGGCCGTGGGCGAGTTCGAGAAGCCGCGCTACTTCGCCTACCGCGAGAACATTTGCGCCCACGCCCGCTCGGCGATCACCGGGTGCTCGGCGTGCATCGATATCTGCTCCACCCAGGCGATCGTCTCCGACGGGGACCACGTGAAGGTGGACCCGCACCTGTGCATGGGCTGCGGCGCCTGCTCCACGGTATGCCCGTCGGGCGCCATGTCGTACCAGTTCCCGCGAGTGGCCGACCGCGGCGAGCAGATGCGCCACCTCCTGGAGGCTTACGCCCAGGCAGGCGGGCGCGACGCGAGCCTCGTCTTCCACGACGGCGCCGAGGGCAGGGCGCTCCTCGCGCGTTCGGCGGCCGAAGGCGCGGGACTGCCCGCGAACGCGCTACCGCTGGAAACCTGGCACGTGGCCTCCGTGGGCCTCGACCTTCTCCTGTCCGCCGTCGCGCTGGGTGCATCGCGCGTCGCGGTCATTGCCACGCGAAGCGTGGACTCCGAGTACCGTGCGGCGCTTCGCGAGCAGATGGCGCTCGGCGAGGCGATCCTGAACGGCCTGGGCTATGCAGGGCGGCATTTCGCGCTGGTCGAAGAGGCGAGCGTCGACGCCCTGGACGCGGCGCTGGGCTTCGGCGCGCCCGCGATCCCCGCGCAGCCGGCTTCCTTCGCCGTATCCAACGACAAGCGCACCAGCATCGAATTCGCGGTCGAGCACCTCGCGAAGCACGCGCCCGCGCCGGTGGACGAGATCGCGCTGCCCGCGGGAGCGCCCTTCGGCGAGATCCGCGTGGACAGCGCGACGTGCACCATGTGCATGGCCTGCGTCGGCTCCTGCCCCGAATCGGCGTTGATGGACGGCGTGGACACGCCGCTCCTCAAGTTCCTCGAGCGCAACTGCGTCCAGTGCGGGCTTTGCGAGGCGACCTGCCCGGAGGACGCGATCACGCTTTCGCCGCGGCTCCTGCTCACCCCCGCCGTGCGCGAGGCGCGCGTCATCAACCGCACCGAGCCGTTCCTCTGCGTGCGCTGCCAGAAACCGTTCGGCACGCGCCAGATGGTCGAAGCCATGCTGGGAAGGCTTTCGGGGCATTCCATGTTTACCGGCGAGGGAGCCCTTGTCCGGCTTCGGATGTGCGCGGACTGCCGGGTGGTGGACATGATGTCTTCGAAGGGCGAGGTCTCGGTGCTGAATCTCGGGAGCAAGGCGTGATGGCGGCCGCGGCGCCCGTTCGCCTCCAGCGCCCGCTTTTGCCCGAGGAAGCGGCACGGGGCGATTTCTACGCGCTCCTCGCCCGGCTCTTCAGCCGCGCGCCCGACGGCGGGCTCCTCGCGAGCCTCGCCGGCGCGGACTCGCTTCCTGAAGGCTCCGAGGCGCGCTTTGCCCGCGCCTGGCGCGACCTCACCGCAGCCGCGAGCGCCATGGACGAGGCCGCCGCGCTGGACGAGTACAACGCGCTCTTCGCGAGCCTGGGCAGGGCCCCGGTCTCCATCTATGCGGGCGCCTATTCCGGCACCAGCCCGGTCGAGCATCCGCGCGTGCGCATCCAGCGCGACCTCGCGGATTTCGGGCTCGCGCACCGCGTGAGCACCGAGCCCGAGGATCACTTCGCCACGCTCTTCGACGCGATGCGCGTGCTCGCGGCGGGAGGCGCGGGGCGCGGCCCCGCCGCGCTCGCCGAGCAGCGCCGCTTCTTCGAGGCGCACGTGAAGCCCGCCGCGGGCGGCTTCTTCGCGGCGCTCGGCACCGCACCGCAATCGAATTTCTACCGGCGCGTGGCCGCGCTGGGCGACGCGTTCGTCGCGATCGAATCGCAATCGTTCCTGCTGGATTGAACAACCGGCTCCACAGAAGGAGGCTCGCCATGAAGACCCAACGACCCCAGGACCGCCGCAAGTTCCTCCTCGCCGCCGGCATCGGCAGCGCGGGAGCCGCCGCCATCGCCGCGGGCGTGAAGGCGAAGGGTGCCGCCGCGTCGTCGCCGCAAGCCGATCCCGAAAAGGATGGCTACCGGGAGACCGAGCACATCCTCAAGTACTACAAGACCACGCAAGTCTAGGAGCCGACCATGCTGCTCACTCGCAAATCGCATGCCGGGGCCGAAGCCCTCAACCCGCTCGCGCGCGCCACCCGCGCACTGGGAGCCAGCACCGTGGATCGGCGCGCCTTCCTCAAGGGCAGCGGCATCGCCGCCGGCGCCGCGGCGTTCGCCTCGCAGTTGCCCCTGGGCTTCGTGGGAGAGGCCAGGGCCCAGGACAAGAAGCCCGGCAACACGGTCGTGCGCCGCACCGTCTGCACGCACTGCTCGGTGGGATGCGCCATCGACGCGGTCGTGACCGACGGCGTGTGGGTGCGCCAGGAGCCGGTCTTCGATTCGCCGATCAACCTGGGCGCGCACTGCGCCAAGGGCGCTTCGATCCGCGAGCACGGCATGACCGAGCACTCCCATCGCCTGCGCTACCCGATGAAGCTCGTGGACGGCAAGTACAAGCGCATCACCTGGAAGGAAGCCATCGACGAAATCGGCGACCAGCTCCTCAAGATCAGGAAGGAGAGCGGCCCCGACGCGGTGTTCTGGGTCGGCTCCTCCAAGCACAGCAACGAGCAGTCGCAGATGCTTCGCAAGTTCGTGTCCATGTTCGGCACCAACAACATGGACCACCAGGCGCGCATCTGCCACTCGACCACCGTCGCGGGCGTGGCCAACACCTGGGGCTACGGCGCGATGACCAATTCGTACAACGACCTCGAGAACACCAAGTGCATGATGTTCATCGGGTCGAACGCGGCCGAGGCGCACCCGGTCTCGATGCTGCACGCGCTGCACGCGAAGGAGACGGGCGCCAAGATGATCGTGGTGGATCCGCGCTTCACCCGCACCGCCTCGAAGGCCGACCAGTACATCCGGCTGCGTTCCGGCACCGACATCGCGTTCCTCTACGGGATGCTGTACCACATCTTCAAGAACGGCTGGGAAGACCAGAAGTACATCGCCGATCGCGTCTACGGCATGGACAAGATCCGGGCCGAGGCGCTGCAGAAGTGGACGCCCGACAAGGTGACCGAGGTCTGCGGCGTTTCCGAGGGCGACGTGTACACGGCCGCCGAGACCATGGCGAAGAACCGGCCCTCGACCATCATCTGGTGCATGGGGCAGACGCAGCACACGACCGGCAACGCCTTCGTGCGCGCCTCCTGCATCCTGCAGCTCGCCCTCGGCAACATCGGCGTCGCGGGCGGCGGCGCGAACATCTACCGCGGCCACGACAACGTGCAGGGCGCGACCGACGTGGGCCCGAACCCCGACTCGCTGCCCGGCTACTACGGCCTCGCGGCGGGCGCATGGAAGCACTGGTGCAAGGTCTGGGGCGTGGACTACGACTGGATGAAGGCCCAGTTCGCCTCCCAGGCGATGATGGAGAAGCCGGGCATGACCGTCTCGCGCTGGATCGACGGCGTGCTCGAGAAGAACGAGCTCATCGACCAGGACAGCAATCTGCGCGCCATCCTCTACTGGGGCCACGCGCCCAACTCGCAGACCCGCGGCCTCGAGATGAAGGAGGCCATGGAGAAGGTCGACCTGATGGTGATCATCGACCCGTATCCGACCGCTTCCTCGGCGATGCCGGACCGGCAAAGCGGCGTGTACCTGCTGCCCGCGTGCACGCAGCTCGAGACTTCCGGATCGGTCACGGCCTCCAACCGCTCGATCCAGTGGCGCGAGAAGGTGATCGAGCCGATGTTCGAAAGCAAGCCCGACCACACGATCATGCTCGCCTTCGCCCGCAAGTTCGGCTACGGCGACCAGTTCGTGAAGAACATCCGCCTGGTGAAGGACAAGGACGGATGGGACGAGCCGCTCGTGGAGGACATGACGAAGGA
>DATBEA010000421.1:0-3023 GCA_036276215.1 Usitatibacter sp. | reverse complement strand
CGCATCGAGATGCCGGAGCGCCGGATGTGCGACGCCACGGCGCAAGCCGCGGAGTCGTACCTGCTCGACGCATTGAAGGCGGTCTCCAGCTTCGCCATCACGACCGACATGCTCGTGATGTCGGGTCCGGGCGGAACGATTCGGCTGCACGCCGTGTCCTCGGAGGAAAAATATCGATGACGAGACCGTTCGCGCTGTCGTCCCTGCTCCTCGCCGCCGCGTGCGCCTCGCCGCCGGCCGCATCCCCACCGCCGGCCGCCGCGACACCCGCCAGCTTCACCGGCACGCGCTGGGTGGGCGCCGGAGCCGATCCCGGCAACCGCAACGCACCCGCCCTCGAGTTCGTGACCGAGGGCCGCCTCGCCGGCTACACCGGCTGCAACCTGATGAGTGGCGCATGGCGCATCGAGGCGGGCGAGCTTCGCATCGGGCGCCTCGTCACCACCAAGCGCATGTGCGTCGGGCCCGAGTCGGAAGTGGAGCAGCGCGTGCTGGCGGTCCTCGTGGAAAGCGCGCGGTTCACGCGTGAAGGCGACCGCCTCGTCGCCACCACGCCCCAGGGCGCCCGCTACGAGTTCTTGCGCGCTCGCTAGGCGTCGAGGCGTTTCGCGGCGGCCGCGATCGTCTGCCGTGTCCTGGCGTAATCCTTCCACGGATCGCTTCGCTGGCGCGCGATGCGCTCGTGCAGGTTGAAGATGTTCCACTGGCTTCCCGATTCCAGCCCCGCGAGCTCCTTCCACGCGAGCGGGACCGAGACGCCCAGCCCCGGCCGGGACCGTGCCGAGAAGGCTGCCGCCGTCGTGGCCCCGCGGCTATTCCTGAGCCAGTCCACGAAGATGCGCCCCATCCGGTTGGACGCGCCGCTCTTCGCGACGAAAAGCTTGGGAAGCGTCTTCGCCAGGTGCACCACCACCGCCTGCGAGAAAGCCTTCACGGTGTCGTAGTCGTCCTTCGGGGTGAGCGGCACGACCACGTGCAGGCCCTTGCCGCCGCTCGTCTTGAGGAAGCTCGCGAGGCCCAGCATCTCCAGCATCTTGTGGGTGATCTCGGTGGCTTCCACGAGCTGCTTCCAGCGGATGCCCTCGCCCGGATCGAGGTCGAAGATCACGCGGTCGGGCTTGGCGAGCGCGCGCGTGGTCGCATTCGACGTGTGGAACTCGATCACGTTCATCTGCGCCGCGGCCACCAGCGCTTCGGGAGTCTCGACCACGAGCATCGGGGGCTGGTCGCTGCCGCCTTTCCCGATCTGCCGCACGCCGGGGATGCGAAGCGTGTCCACGTGCTTCTGGAAGAAGAGCTGCCCCCCGATGCCCTGCGGCGCGCGAACCAGCGCGACGGGACGCCCCGCCAGGTGCGGCAGCATCGCGGGGGCGACCGCGTCGTAGTACCTCACGAGGTCGAGCTTCGTCGCCTTCGACGCCTTGTCGATGACGCGCTCGCCATGGCTCACCTTCACCCCGCGCACGACCGAGGAAGCGCTCGCGGACGATCGCGCCGTCCGGGCCGGGGCCTTGCGCGTCGCGGCGGCCCGGGCTCTCGCGGGCGCCTCGTGCAGGACCGGCTCGCGCGTGATGGCATCGGGATCCTTGTCGGTGCGCAGGCCGTGGAAGACCGGGTGGCGCACGCGCCCGTCGCTCGTCCACTCTCCGAAAGCCACCTCGGCCACGAGCTTGGGCTTGACCCAGTGGCCCTTCACGCCCTTGGGTTTTTCGGCGAGCGGCATCCGCTCGGTTTCCAGCGCCGCGAGCTTCGACTTGAGCGTGCGAAGCTGCTGGTCGTCGAAGCCGGTGCCGACGTTGCCCGCGTAGCGCAGCGCGCCGTCCTTTTCGTGCACCCCGAGGAGGAGCGAGCCGAATCCGGAGCGGCTGCCCTTGGGATCGGTGAAGCCGACGACCACGAACTCCTGGCGCCGCGTGCACTTCAGCTTGATCCAGCTGGCCGAGCGGCTCGACGTGTAGATCGAATCGGCGCGCTTGCCGATGATCCCCTCGAGCCCGTGGCGGCATGACTGCTCGAGGAGCGCCGCGGCGTCGGCGTCGAAGCTCTCGCTGAAGCGCACGAGCGGCGAGTCCGCGCGCTTGAACGCCTTGGCGAGGATCGCGCGGCGCTCGGCGAGCGGCAGCCGGCGCAGGTCGCGGCCTTCGAAATAAGGCGCGTCGAAGACGAAGTACACGATGTCGCTCGTCTTCGAGGAGTCGAACGCGTTCTGGAGCGCCTGGAAGCTCGGGTTGCCCTTGGCGTCGAGGACCACGATCTCGCCGTCGAGCCACGCCGAGTCGATGCCGAGCTTGGCCACTTCGGCGGCAAGCGCCTTCAGGCGCGGCGTCCAGTTGTTGCCGTTGCGCGTGAAGAGGCGCACGTCGTCGCCGTCGATGCGCGCGAGCACGCGATAGCCGTCGAACTTCACCTCGTAGACCCAGCCCGCTCCCGTGGGCGGCGCGTCGACGAGCGTCGCGAGCTGCGGGGCGAGCGAAAGGGGAAGCTTCACGCGCTTCGCGCGCTTCGCGGGCTTGGCGTCGGGCGGGGTCAGCACGCTATCGGGCATCTCCTGGACGATGTCGAACTCGGCGGCCGGACGCGCTTCCGTGTCGTTCTCCTTGATGAGCAGCCACGGCTCCTGGCGCTCCTCGCGGCGGTTGTCGATGCGCACCAGCATCCAGTTGCCGCGGAGCTTCTCGCCCTCGAGCGAGAACTTGAGGCGCCCGCGCCGCATGCCCTCGCGCGGATCCTCGAGCGGGGTCCACGTGCCGCGGTCCCACACTTCCACCGTGCCCGCGCCGTATTGCCCCTTGGGGATCACGCCCTCGAAGCCCGCGTAGGAGATCGGATGGTCCTCGACGTGCACCGCCATGCGGCGCACGTGCGGGTCGAGGCTCGGTCCCTTGGGGACGGCCCAGCTCACCAGGGTGCCGTCGAGCTCGAGGCGGAAGTCGTAGTGCAGGCGCGAGGCGGCGTGCTTCTGGATCACGAACGAGCGCTGGCGGTGCGCGGCCGCGACCTTGCCGCGCGGCTCCGAGGTCACG
>DATBEA010000420.1:0-5222 GCA_036276215.1 Usitatibacter sp. | reverse complement strand
CAATAGGCTCCCGATCGAGGTGTCGGTTTGGTGGTGCTGCGTGCATCCATTTACGAGCCTGCCTCTCTCCTGAGCCGCCAGTGTCCGCCCGCAGCAAGCCCCTGTAAGTCAGACGGGTCCTACGCGCGAAGGAGTTTTTCGATTCCGAGGTTGCCCTGGACGCCGACGAGCCTCGGCAGGTTCAGCGTGGGAGCCCCTACGGTCTTGCGGTCGCGCAGGTAACCGGCGATGACGTCCCAGATGGGCTCGCCGCGAGCGCCTTCGGCCACTGGCGCCCAGCCCGCGACCTTGTACGTCCTCGATGCATCGATGGGCTTGCCGGCAAGGCGCATGTCCGTGATGCGGTTGCCGATGCGCTCACCCGGCGTGCACGTATAGGTGAGGCCGCCCACGCGCACCATGTCCCCACCCTGCTGGTAGTAGGGATCGGGGTTGAAGAGGTTGTCGCACACGTCCTCGAGGATCGTCTTGATCGTCTCGCCGGTGATGTCGGTGAGCGTGGTCATCGGATAGGTAATCGCCGACCAATCCATCACGCGCTCCAAGGTGATCGCTTCGCCGGCGAGGAGCGAGGTGCCCCAGCGAAAGCCCGGCGAGAACGCGATCTCGGCGCCCTTCACCTTCATGAGCGCGTCGAGGATCAGCTGGTCGAGCGTGCCGTTGAAGTTGCCGCGCCGGTACAGCAGCGACTCGGTCACGGCGAGCTTCTCCGAGAGTTTGGCCGCGTACGGCGCGCGCACCGCCTCGATGTGCGCCGCCATCGCGGCATCGGCGGGAAGCAGGTTCGAGAACACCGGCAGGAGCCTGTAGCGCACGTCCCTCACGCGCCCATCGCGAACGTCGAGGTCGAGCACCGCGAGGTACTTGCCGTTGCTGCCCGCGTTGGTGACGAGCGTCGTGCCGCCGGAGTTCTTCACGGGAACGGGGGCGGGAACCCCATCGTGCGTATGGCCGCCCAGGATCACGTCGATCCCCGAGACGCGCGAGGCGAGCTTCAGGTCCACGTCCATGCCGTTGTGCGAAAGGAGCACGACGGCCTGCGCGCCCTTGCCTCGCGCCTCGTCCACGCGCTTCTGCAAGGCCTCTTCCTGGATGCCGAAGGTCCACTCGGCCACGAAGTAGCGCGGGTTGGCGATGGGCGTGTACGGGAACGCCTGCCCGATGATCGCGACGGGGATGCCGTTCACCTCGCGGATCGTGTACGGCTTGAAGACGGGGTCGCCGAAGTCCGCGGTCGCCACGTTCTGCGCGAGGAATTCGATCCGCCCCTTGAAGTCGCGGTCCACCACTTCCTTCACGCGCGCCGCGCCGTAGGTGAACTCCCAGTGCCCGGTCGTGATGTCCACGCCGAGGAGCTTCTGCGCGTCGATCATGTCCTGCCCGCGCGTCCAGAGCGACGTGGCCGAGCCTTGCCACGAGTCGCCGCCGTCGAGGAGGAGCGCCCCGGGCCTCGATGCGCGAAGGCGCTTCACGAGGGTCGCGATGTGGGCGAAGCCACCGAGCCGGCCATAGCGCTGCGCGAGGGCCTCGAAGTCGAGATAGGTGAAGGCTGCCGCCTCGCGCGATCCGCGTGGGATCGCGTAGCGGCGCAGGAACGCTTCGCCCACCAGGTGCGGGGGCAGGTTCGCGGCCCCGGCCACGCCGATGTTCACGCTGGGCTCGCGAAAGCTCACGGGCAGGAGCTGCGCGTGCGTGTCGGTGAGGTGCAGCAGGCTCACGTTGCCGGCGAGCGGGATGTCGTAGATCGCGTCACCCTCGGCGGCGAGCGCACGCGAGCCGGCGATCGGCAATCCCGCGGCGCTGGCGATCGCGAGCGCCTGCAGGAATTCGCGCCGGTCCATCAGAACTCGAGGTCTTCGGCGATCGCCTTCACGCCCTCGCGGGCGCACAGGTCGTCGTTCATCCCTCCGGGCGCGCCCGACACCCCGATCGCGCCCACGAGTGAGCCGCCGGATTCGATCGGCACGCCGCCCGCGATCGCCGCGACGTTGGGCTGCGCGCGCAAGCCGGCCGCCGCGCGGCCCGGCTGGAGCTCGCGGTCGAGCGCCGCGGTGTCCATCTTGAAGTTGACCGCGGTCTGCGCCTTGCGCTGCGCGATCTCGATGCTTTGCGGGCTCGCGAAGCGGTCGCGGACCAGCGCCTGCGTGATCGCGGAGCGGTCGACCACGGCCACGGTCACCTGGAAGCCTTCGGCGCGGCACTTCGCGAGCGCTGCCTGCGCGGCCTTCACCGCCGCCTCGGGCGTGATGGTCTTCACGGTGAAGGTCGCCGTCTCGGCGGATGCGCCTGCCGCGGCCAGGCAGGCGGCGAGCGCCGCCGCGGCGCGCCAGCTCACTTGTTGACCGGCGAGCTCGGATCCATGAGCAGCGCCACCACGTCCTTGATCTGCTGTTCGGTGAGGATGCCCATGTGGCCGAAGCGCGGCATGTTGGAGCACGCCGAGAACGCGTCGGGGTTGTACACCTTGCCGTACACGTACTTCTGCATCTCGGGCGTGTAGCCGCGAAGCGCCCCGAATTTGTAGAGGGAAGGCCCGATGGTGCCGTACGACATCTCGTGCGGCGCGAGCTGGTGGCATGCGTAGCAGTTGCCGCCGGAAGGATGCGTGGGATCGTCGCTGTATTGCATCCCCACGCCGGTCTGCGCGATCTTCTCGCCGCTCTTCCAATCGCCGAGGAGCGATCCCGGCGGATATCGCAGGGTCGCGGCCTGGGCCTTCACGATCTTCTCCGCCACGTCGGGAGCGAGGGGCTTGTCGGCGCGGACCTCGCTGCACAGGCGCTGCATCTCGTCCTGGTCGAGGCGATCGAGCCCCGCCTGCCCTTTCGCCTTGAACGAAGACTTGAGCAACGCGGCGACTTCGGCATGCGACGGCGTGTGGGTGGTCTCCTGCGAGGGCATCGTGCTGCAGCCCGCGGCAACCGTGAGGACGAGGATCGTGAGGCGGCGAATGTTCATGGCGGCGCTAGCGCTTGATGGCCGGCGCGTCGAACTTGGCGCCGTCTGCGTTCTTGGCGAGGTACAGGGTGAGCGCGATCGACGCCGGCGAGACGAACTCCAGCTCGGGGAAGCGCTGCTGGCGGAAGCAATCGTTCAGGCGCCACTGCATCGAGCGCACCTCGCCCTGCGAGACGCGGTACGCCGGCCACGTCGAATACGCCCTGCGGGCATCCGCGGGATTGGTGAGGTTCGGGAGGTCCTGCAGGCGAATGCGCTTGCCGTCGGCGCCATGGCAGCTCGTGCAGCCGAAATCGTGGGAGCCGCCACGGTAGAAGAAGATCTCGCGGCCCAGCTCGTAGGCTTCCTTTTCCTTCGGGTGGGCCAGCGACACGTGCATCGGCATCCCGCGCGATTCGGACGTGACGTAGGCCACGAGCGCATCCATCGGGACTTTCTTGCCGGGTCCGCCGAAGGGATCCTTCTTCGCCTGCTCGGGCGTGAAGCCCTGCAGGGTCACCATGCAGGTGACGAGGCGCGACTCGAGGTCCTCGACCTTGTCCGTGTCGGGGAAGTACTTCGGGAGGATCGTGTACGCGCCCTTCACGACGCCGGGGCCCAGGCCCAGGTCGCAGCGCTCGAGGCTCGCCTTCTTCGGGCCGCGCTTTTCCTTCCAGAGACCCTCGCCGCGCGCTTCCCACAGCTCGGCCGGGTTGCCGTCGGCGAGCGCGGCGCGATACTGCTCGATGCCCGCCGCGGCGGAGCCCTTGTCCTGCGCGAGGGAAAGGCTCGCGGCGAGCGTGGCGCCCGCGATGCCCGCCACGCCGATGGCCATTGCGATCTTCATGCCGTGATCGTCGCCTCGTCGGTGCGCTTGTCGCCATGGTTGTCGGTCCAGGCGATCACGACCTTGTCGCCCGCCTTGGCGCCGGAGAACCGGAACGAGAGGAACGGGTTCTTCGCCACCGCCGGACCCCACTCCGCCGAAAGGACCGTCCTGCCGTTCACGGTGGCGGTCACGTTCTGGATGAACCAGGCGGGTATGGTCGCTCCCTTGGCGTCCTTGCGCTGGCCCGTTTCCATCTCGTGGGCCATGAGGACCTTCACTTCCACCTTGTCGCCGACCATCGCGGCGCGGATCTTCATCGGATCAGCCATGTTCCCTATCCTCCGCAGCCGCCGAGGGTGACCTTCACTTCCTTCGACGTGTAGTAGTACTTTCCGTCCGCCTTCACGAGCGCGATCACGTTGGACGTCTGGCCCATCTTGATGCGCGTGTTGATCCAGGGCTCGGTGCCGTCCGGGATCGTGAAGTCGGCCGCGAGCATGTTGGGGTTCTTCTCCACCAGCAGCGCGATCGATTCGGTGTGGGGCACCTTGCTCGTCACCGTGAAGGGCACCACGGCGCCGTTCTCGGCGATGTCGGGCGAGCTCATCACGATGTCCTTGCTCTCGGTGGCACCGCTGCCGCCCAGGGCCTTCACCGCCTCGTTGAGGTTGCCCTTCACCTCGAAGGCGGCCTTGTTCCACGCTTCCGCACGCGCCGTGCCCGGGCGAACGAGGCCCGCGGCCATCGCGAGGCTCATCACCGCCATGCCGCTTGCGCCCTTGAGGACGCGCCGGCGATCCATCTTCATCTTGTGCCCCTCCGCAAATGATGCTGCTCCAGAGGGAAAATTATAACCCGAGCACCCAGCGCACCAGCTCGGTGAGCTCCGATGGCTCGATATCGGGCAGGGCCGGCATGGCCACCGGGCCCCAGGCTCCGGATCCGCCCTGCCTCACCTTCGCCTCGAGGTGGGAGGCGGCTGCGGCATCGCCCTTGTACTTGCGGGCGACATCGCGGAAGGCGGGGCCCACGGTGCGCTGGTCGATGCCGTGGCAGGCGAGGCAGCCCTGGCGCTTTGCGAGGTCGGCTGCGCCCTGCCCCGTTGCGGCCCGCGTGGCCATGAGCGCGCGGTTCTGCTGCGCAAGGTCCCCATGCGAGCCGTGCGCCCAGTCGGGAAAGACCGAGGCGAGACGGACTTCCGTGGCGCAGTTCTTCATGCACGCGGTGCTGGCCACGTCCGGCTTGCCGTGCACATCGCCCAGTCCGTGCGCGAGCGTCATCCCGTCGCGGTTGGGAAGGCGCGCCTGGACCTCGGCGATGTTGCGGTTGGAGAGCACGAAATCGCCGGGAAGGATGTCGCCGAGGTGGAGCATGTACGCGACCACGGCGTAGACCTCGTCGTTGGTAAGCGACTTGGGCGCGTTCCAGGGCATCGCCCTGCGCACATAGTCCCTGA
>DATBEA010000419.1:0-6630 GCA_036276215.1 Usitatibacter sp. | reverse complement strand
CCACCGCAACGTGATGAGCGAGTTCATGGGGCTGGTGAAGGGCGAGTACGACGCGAAGCAGGGCGGCTTCGTGCCGGGAGGGGCGAGCCTGCACAACTGCATGAGCGCGCACGGCCCCGATCGCGCCTCCTACGACAAGGCGGTCGCAGCGAAGCTCGAGCCCCGGTACATCGATTCCACGCTCGCCTTCATGTTCGAAAGCCGCTACCTCTTCGAGCCCACCGCGTTCGCGCTTTCCACGCCGGCATTGGATGGCGGCTACGACGCGGCCTGGGACGGCCTTCGCAAGGCGGGCATCCCGGGCGGCGCGAAATGAAGCTCGCCTCTCTCCGGGAGCATTCGCGCGACGGCTCGCTCATCGTGGTGAGCCGGGACCTCGCGCGGGCCGTGCGCGTGGTGAAAATCGCCGAGACGATGCAGTCGGCGCTCGAGAACTGGGAGGCGGTCGCGCCGCTGCTGGCCGATGCGGCCGCATCGCTCGAGGGCGGCGGCGAGCGCCATGCGTTCGATTTCCAGGAGGCGCTCGCGGGCAACCGCGTCGCGGCGCCCTTGCCGCGCGCCTACGAATGGCTGGACGGATCGGCATACCTCTCCCACGTGGAGCGCGTGCGCCGCGCGCGCAACGACAAGGTGCCCGAGAGCTTCTACAAGGACCCGCTCATGTACCAGGGCGGCGCCGGGCAGATGATGGGGGCGCGGGACCCCATCCGCGTGATCTCGGAGGAATGGGGCGTGGACCTCGAAGGCGAAGTCGCCGCGATCGTGGGCGAAGTCGCGATGGGCGCTTCGCCCGCCGAGGCCGCGAAATCCGTGCGCCTCGTGACCCTCGTGAACGATGTGTCGTTTCGCCGCCTCATCCCGGCCGAGCTCGCCAAGGGATTCGGCTTCGTGAACGGCAAGGGCGCGAACGCGCTGGCGCCCGTGGCCGTCACGACCGACGAACTGGGCGATGCGTGGCGCGACGGGCGTGTGCACTTCGAGCTCGAGTGCCAGGTGAACAGCAAGCGGCTGGGACATCCCAACGCGGGAAAGGATGCGACTTTCGGCCTCTTCGACCTGATCGCCCACGCGGCGAAGACGCGCGAGCTCGCCGCCGGCACGCTGGTAGGCACCGGCACCATCTCCAACCACGACGCCTCCGTGGGCTACGCATGCCTCATGGAAGCGCGGCTCGTCGAGCAGGTGGAGCAGGGCGCGGCGAAGACCGAGTTCCTCAAGTTCGGCGACACGGTGCGAATCGAGATGCGCGACGCGAAGGGCGCGTCGATCTTCGGGGCCATCGAGCAACGGGTGGAGAAGTACTCGTGACGGGTGAAACCGCCCACAAGCTGCGCGGCGACTACAGCCGCATGCGCCCCGACTGCACCGTGGACCAGGACTGGGACGCGTATGCGCCCGCGCAGCACGATCTCTGGCGCCGCCTCTATCGACGGCAGCTGTCGCTGGTCCAGCGCTATGCCTGCGACGAGTTCAACGACACGCTCGCCAAGCTCAACTTCGGCGACGGCATCCCGCGCTTCGACGCGATCAACGCCAAGCTCGGGCCCGCGACGAACTGGCAGCTCGTGGCCGTCCCGGGGCTCCTGCCCGACCTCACGTTCTTCGACCACCTCGCCAACCGCCGCTTCCCGGTGACGGTGTGGATCCGCGACCCGGAGGAGTTCGACTACATCGTCGAGCCCGACATCTTCCACGACTTCTTCGGTCACGTGCCGATGCTCTTCAATCCGGTCTTCGCCGACTACATGCAGGCCTACGGCAAGGGCGGCATCAAGGCGCACGCGCTGGGAGCCATCGAGATGCTCTCGCGCCTCTACTGGTACACGGTCGAGTTCGGGCTGATCGAGACGGCGAGGGGCGTTCGCGCCTATGGCGCGGGGATCCTCTCCTCGGGCGGCGAGATCTCCTACTGCATCGACAGCCCCGAGCCCAACCGCATCGGCTTCGACCTGCTGCGCATCATGCGCACGCACTACAAGATCGACACGTTCCAGGAAACGTATTTCGTGATCCGCGACTTCAGCGAGCTCTTCGATGCCACGGCGCCGGACTTCTCGCCGTACTACGAGGAGCTGCGGGGGCGCGAGCCCTACGCGGCGTCGGCGGTGCTGCCGTCCGACCGCGTGCTGCACCACGGCAGGCGCGCCGCCGCCTGATGCGCCTTACGCGCGAATGGCTGGGCCTGGCGCTCGTGGTCCTGGGCCTCGCGCGCGCGGCACTTCTCGTCGCCCACGATCCGCTCGTGGGATACGCGAACCAGTACGACATGCATCGCACCGGCGCCTGCATGGGGCTTTTCCCCGACGCGCCCGCTCCGGGCCGCTACGAGCGCTCCCCCGGCGCGCCGCTGCCGACCTACCGCGCCGAATCTCCACGATCCGAGCTTTGCTACCCGTCCACGGAGGTCGCGATCGACCAGGGCGTGGTGGCGATCGCGAACGCGGCCAAGGCGACGGGAAACGGCATCCGCCTCCAGTGGATGGGCTACGCGAAGCTCGCGTTGCTGGCGATCACCGCTCTCGCGCTTGCCTGGTCCCTGCATCGCAATCCGAACGCCGCGTTGCTGCACGGCCTGGTGGTCGCGTTCGTCATCTGCGATCCGGTGGTCACGCTCTGGTTCAACACGATGTACACGGAGTTCGCGGCGATCTGGGGACTCTACGCGGCGATCGGCGCGATCGCGGCGTTGGCGCTTTCCTCGCGGGGCGCATACGCGCTCGCCGCGATCCTCGTCCTCGCGCTCGTGGCACTCGCCTTCTCGCGCGAGCAGTTCGCGCTGCTGGCACCCGCGCTGGCGCTCATCGCGCTTCCGTGGCTGTGGGCCCGCTCGCCGCACCTTGCGGTCGCGTCCTTCGGCATTGCGGTGGTGTCGTCCGTCATCTCCTTCGCGCTCCTGCCGCGGCCCGCGCTGGTGGCGAGCGTGAATCGCGTGGATACCTACCTTGGGATGGTGCTTCCGGCCGCGCAGGCCCCGTTGCGCGCGCTCTCGGCCATGGGCCTCACCTCGCGTTGCGAGCCCGCGGTGGGCATCAGCTGGTACCTGCGCCGCGGCGAAAACCTCGAGGAGCTCTGTCCCGAGGTGACGCGCCTTCCGTCCTATGCCTTCCTTCGCCTCGCGCGGTCGGATTTCGACGCGCTCGCGCGCTCGGTCGCACGCGTGCTGCCCGCGACCCAGGAGCTCGCCCCTCGCCTGGGAACGCTCGCCGGCGGCCAGGGCGTGGCGCTGAACCAGCTTCCGTGGTGGCTGCGCTCGCCGCTGCATGCGCTCTGGTGGCGCCTTCCGGTGCTGGGCTACGCGTGGCTCGTGCTCTCGGCCATCGTGGCGCTGCCGCTCGCCTTCCTCGCCGCGCTCGCGTGGGGTCGGCCCTCGCGCGAGCAGGGCGTGGAGCTGCTCCTCGCGATGATGCTGTGCACCGTCACCGCGTACTCGCTCGCGACGACGGTGTTCGGCGACGGCCTCTCGGAAGCGTCGCGCCATTTCCTGCCCGGAAATCTCGCAGCGCTCGTGGCCCTGGCCTCGCTCGTCATCGCCATCCCCGGCGCCGTGATCCGCTGGAGCGGCGAGCCGCGGCTCAATGGTTTCGCGATGGCCGCCACCGCTCTCGCAATCGTCGTGCTCATCGCGGCCGATGCCGTGTCGATCCGCTGGGCGAAGGACCAGCCGCTTGCGATCGGCGTGTTCGACGAGCCCGCGGGGCGCACGTTCGCGCCCAACGCACCGCTCGCGCTGCGCGGCTGGGTGCTAGATCCCTTCGGCGTCGAATCGGTGACGGCCGACGCGGGCGGCACGCGCACCGATCTCGTGCGCGACCAGCCCACGCCGAATTTGCGGCTGATGTTCCCGTCGTATCCCGATAGCGGGGTTGCGGGCTTCAAGTCGCAGATCACCCCCCAGGACCTCGCGAAAGCCGGCGCCGCCGGTCCGCCCACGCTTCGACTCCTCGTGAAGAGTCGCACGGGCGCCACGACCGAGGTGGATCGCCGCCGCCTCGAGCCTGCGCCGTGACGCCAGCCGCGGCCGCGCCGCCCCCGTGGCGCGCCGTGGCACTCGTCGCGTGGCTCGCCGTCGCGACCTGCGCGGGCGTGCTCTTCCTGCCGCTGCTCGGCGGTTATTTCATCTCCGACGACTTCGTGCCGCTGGTGCTCCTGCGCCAATGGCAGGACGAGGGCGCGCTGGGGTCGCACCTCCTCGCCAAGTTCACCTCGAGCCTGGACGCGGGCGCCAACCATTTCTACCGGCCGCTTTCCTACCTCACATTCGGGTTGAACTACCTCGCGGGCGGCGTGGAGCCCATGGGATGGATGGCCGTGAACATCGTGCTGCACCTTGCGAGCGGCGTGCTCGTCGCCTTCATCGGCGTGAAGCTCTCGCGCGTGAAGGGCGGGGCCGCCTGGGCGGCGGGCGCCGGCGGCGCCGCGATGTTCCTCTTCGCGGCACCCGGCGGCGAGGTGGTCGCGTGGATCTCGGGCCGGTTCGATTCCATGGCGACCTTCTTCACCCTGGCGGCGTGCGCGGCCTTCGTCTCGAGCCGGCGCCGGCTCGACGTTGCCTGGTGGATCGCGCTCGCGTGCGGGGAGGCGGCGCTGCTGTCGAAGGAATCGGCCGCGGTGATGCCCTTCGCGATCCTGCTGCTGGCCGCGGCCACGCCTCCCGCGGATGAGACGCCGGACCTCGCCGGGCGCGCGCGAAGCGCGATCGTGCGCGCCTCGCCCTGGCTCGCGCTCGCCGCGCTCTACCTGCTGTCGCGCTACTTCATGTTCGGCTCGGCAACCCAGGTGTACGGCGGATCCGATCCGCTCGCCACCGCGCTTGCGCCGTCGCGCTGGGGCGACGTGCTGGGACAGTTGCCGACGTGGCTCGAGGCCGAGTTCGGCTCGCGCCGGCGCTTCGCCTGGATCGTGGCGCTCACGCTGGTGCAGGTCGTGCTGGCGCTCGCGGTGCGGCGAGGCTCGGGCTACGCGGCCCTCGCGGTCGCGGCGATCGTCGCTTCCACGCTCGTGCTCCTGCTTCCGCACGTGGCGTCGCTTCCCATCGGGCTCGGTGGGCGGCTCTTCTACCAGACATTCGCGTTCTTCGGCGTGCTCGTGGCCATCGGGCTATCGCAGGCGCGGCTTCGCTACCTCATGTGGGGTGCGACGCTCGGCGCCGCGATCTTCCACGTGGCGGCCATGCACGTGACCCTCGCCCGCTGGCAAGGGGCCTATGGGCAGATGCGGGGACTGGTGCAGCAGCTTCGCGCCTTCGACGAAGCGCTGGGACCCGGGGAGTTCGCGCTGGTGATCGTGCCGGGTCCCTACGACGGCATTCCCTTCGCGCGCAACGCGCAGGGCGGGCTCATGTTGCCGCCGCTCTTCGGTCGCGACGATTCCCATCGCTCGCTCGTGCAGACCAACGAGGAGATTCCAGAGGTCGGCGCGAAGATCGCGAGCGGCGTGGTGCGCACCCTGCGCGAACGGTCGGTGGTCGATTTCCTGGAAGGGCGCGCCATCATCACGATCACGCCCGAGTATCCGACCCGCGCTACATGCTGGAATACGCTCGCGCGCACGCTCGAGCCGCTCGATGTCGGGCCGCAGTCTTCCACCGAGGAGTATCGAAGGAAGCTCGCGCGTGCGTTCGCGGCATCCGCGTGCGCCGCCGACACCGGCGCGCGATCTAGATCTTCAGCCTCGCGAAGATCGCCTCGGGCAGGTGGCGCAGGACGAACATGATCGGCCACCAGAACCAGGGCAGGTAGACCTCCCCGGCGCCGCGCTCCATCGCGGCGACGATGCCGCCCGCCACCTTGTCGGGCGAGGCCCAGAGCGCGCCCTTCCTGAACGAAGCGGTCATGGGTGTATCCACGAAGCCCGGCTTCACCGTCACCACGCGCACGCCCTTGTCGCGAAGCCGCAGGCGCAGGCCCGCGAGGAAGGTCGAGAGCGCGCCCTTCGCCGTGCCGTAGACGTAGTTGCTGCGCCGGCCGCGATCGCCCGCCACGGAGGAAATCGCCGCGAGCGTGCCCGCGCCCGAGGCCTCGAAACGATCGCAAAGGCGTGCGGCGAGCGACGCGGGCGCGATGAAATTGGTGACCCATTCGCGTTCGGTGAGCGAGAAATCGCGCTCGCACGCCGCCTGGTCGGGCAGCGTGCCCTGCGCGATGAGGGCGCCGTCGAGGGCTCCGGCCGCGGTCCAGGCTTCGGCCACGAGGGCGTCATGGCGCGCGAGGTCGTCCAGGTCGGCGAGCGCCGTCGTGACCGTTGCGCCGCGCGCGGCGAGGTCCGCACGCACGGTCTCGAGCTTGGCCGCATCGCGCGCGACCAGGTGCAGGTGCGCTCCCGGCCGAGCGAGGCGCCGCGCGACGGCCTGCGCGATGGCCGAGGTGGCGCCGAAGATCGCCACGCGGGCGAGCTTCATCGCGCGACGCGCCGCCAGAACGACGACGAGAACGCGGGGTCGATGAAGCCCCGGAATTCTTCCCAGCGCGGGAACGACGCACGAAAGGTCTCGGGCGACATGCGCGCGTCCTTCGCCGGGTAGATGGCGCCGCCCACCGCGTGCACGATCCCATCGAGGCGGTCGAGGAGGGCGAGCGTTCGCGGCCCGCGCATCGGGAAGTCCAGCGCAAGGGTCGCTCCCGGCCGGGGGAA
>DATBEA010000418.1:0-5111 GCA_036276215.1 Usitatibacter sp. | reverse complement strand
AGATGCAGGCGCTCGCTTCCGAGAAGATGCTGCTGCCCATGGATTCGCCCGCGTTCGCGACCATGCGCCCCGGGACCCTGCCCCCGGGCCACGAGTGGGCCACCTCCACCATGGACATCTTCGTGCAGGCGTACAACCCGGAGAAGGTGAAGCGCGAGGAGCTCCCGAAGTCCTATCGGGACCTGTTGGACCCGCGCTGGAAGGGGCGGCTCGGGATCGAGGCCGAGGATTCGGCATGGTTCGGCACGCTCATGAAGGAGCTGGGGCCCGCGGGACCGAAGCTCTTCGCCGACATCGTGGCCACGAACGGGATCTCGGTGCGCAAGGGGCATACGCTCCTCGCGAACCTCGTGGCGTCGGGCGAGGTGCCGCTCGCGCTCACCGTGTACAACTACAAGCCCCAGCAGCTGAAGGAGAAGGGCGCGGCCATCGACTGGATCCTGCTCCAGCCAGCCGTGGCGCAGCTGCACGCCGTCGCCGTCCACGCGAAGGCTTCGCACCCATACGCCGCGATGCTGCTCTTCGATTTCTTCCTGGGCGAGGGCCAGCCCATCCTCGCGGCGCGCCACTTCGTGCCCTCGAGCGCCAAGGTCGCGTCGCCTTTCGACGGCGTGGCCGTGAAGCCGATCGACGCCGTCGAGTCGCTCGCGAACCAGGACGCATGGACGCGCCAGTTCGACGAGGCGGTGGTGAAGCGCTCCGGCAGGCCCTAGGCTTCGCGCAGCTTGGCCGCGAGCGCGGCGAGCGCCAGCGCGCGATGGCTCACGCGGTTCTTCTCTTCGGGCAACATCTGCGCGGCGGTGAGCCCCGCGCCCGCGGCGAGGAAATGCGGGTCGTAGCCGAAGCCGTTGGCGCCCTTGGGCTCGAGCACGATCTCGCCGTGCCACGTGCCGTCCGCCACGACCGGCGTGGGATCGTCGAAGTGGCGCACCAGCACCAGCGCGCAATAGTAGAAAGCCTTGCGGTCTGGCGCCGCGCGCAGCTGCTCGGCGAGCTTCGCGTTGTTGCGCGCATCGCGCTCCTCGCGGCTGCCCTCGCGTCCCCCGTAGTACGCCGAGTGCACGCCGGGCTCGCCGAAGAGGGCGGGCACGCAAAGGCCCGAGTCGTCCGCGAGCGCCGGCATGCCGGCGAGGTTCGCGGCGTGGCGCGCCTTGGCGAGGGCGTTCTCGAGGAAGGTCGAATGGGGCTCGTCGGCTTCCGGCACCGCGAAATCGCCTTGCGGAGCGGCTTCGATCCCCAAGGGTTTCAGCAGCGCCGAGAGCTCGCGCAGCTTTCCCGGATTATTTGAAGCGATGACGACCTTGTTCAAGAAAATCTTTGGAAACGCAGATGAACGCGGATGGAGCGCAGATTACCGCAGATGGTCCATCGTGTTGACTACGAACGACGCGAGCTTGGGCACGAAACCTCCATTGCCGTATCTGCGTTCATCTGCGTTCGCCTTTATCTGCGTTCATCTGCGTCTACCGGGGTAGCCAGCGCTTTGCGTTGAAGCTCGACGAGGCGGGAAATGCCCGAGGTCGCGAGCTCGAGCAGCCGGTCCATCTGCGCGCGCGTGAAGGGCTCGCGCTCGGCGGTGCCCTGGATCTCGACAATCCCGCCCGAGCCGGTCATCACCACGTTCATGTCGGTGTCGCAGCCGGAGTCCTCGGCGTAGTCGAGGTCGAGCACGGGCTCGCCGCCCACGATGCCCACCGAGACCGCCGCGACGAAATCGCGCATCGGGTCGGCCGCGAGAAGCCCCTTGCCGCGCAGCCACGCCACCGCGTCGGCGAGCGCCACCATGGAGCCCGTGATCGACGCGCAGCGCGTGCCGCCGTCGGCCTGGAGCACGTCGCAGTCGATGCTCACCTGCCGCTCGCCCAGGAGCGCGAGGTCGGTGACCGTGCGAAGGCTTCGCCCGATGAGGCGCTGGATCTCCTGCGTGCGTCCCGATTGCTTGCCGGAAGCCGCCTCGCGATTGCCGCGGGTATGCGTCGCGCGCGGCAGCATCCCGTACTCCGCCGTGACCCAGCCCTGGCCCTTGCCCTTGAGGAAGGACGGCACCTTCTCCTCGACGCTCGCGGTGCAGAGCACGCGGGTCTCGCCCATCTCCACGAGCACCGAGCCCTCCGCGTGGCGCGTGAAGCGGCGCGTGAAGCGCACGGGACGAAGCGCATCGCTGCCGCGACCGGCGAAGCGGGACATCAGCGCGGCACCCTGCGGATCGCGTCCTGGATCTCGTTGATCGCGCGCTCGATGTCTTCTTCGGTGACGTCGTCACCGCCGCCGCCCTTGCCCTCGAGCTGCTCGGTGGTGTTGGAAGAGCTGGTGAAGCCGATGTCCATCTGCTGCGTGTCGGCGATGCCGGCGTCGTCCTGGCTCTCCCACGTCATCGCGACCACCGACAGGTTGTCCGATTCGCCCTGCGCGCGTCGCTGCGCCTCCTCGAGCAGCCCCGGCATGACCTCGACCAGCGGCTGCTTGCGCAGCATGTTGCCGAGGATATTGCCCGGGATCTGGCCCCAGAAGCCGTCGGTGGAAAGGATGATCGTGTCGCCGGTTTCCAGCGGGAGCTCGCGCCCGCTCGCGATCTGCGGGGGCACCACGCCGCCCAGGCAGCTGAATATCTTGTTGCGCTCGGGGTGGCGCGCCGCCGCCTCGGCCGTGATCTCACCCGCGTCGATCATCATCTGCACGCGCGAATGGTCCTGGGTGCGTGCCACCACCTGGCCCTTTCGCAGCAGGTACAGGCGCGAATCGCCCGCGTGCGCCCAGTAGGCGTTGCCGTTCTGGACGATGCACGCCACCACCGTCGTGCGCGGGCACTCGAGGAGGTTCTCCTCGACCGCGTGCGAGACGATCGACCGGTGCGCCGACTGGATCGCGGACACCAGGAACTCGAAGGGCTTCTTCAGCTTGTTGCGCGCCTCCTGCTGGAAGCGGCGCGTGATCTCGGTGATCGCGATCTCGGCGGCGACTTCCCCGCCCAGGTGCCCGCCCATGCCGTCGGCGATCGTCATGAGGAGCACATCGCGGCTGTACGAGTAACCCACGCGGTCCTCGTTGCCGTCGCGGTCGCCGAGGCGGCTGTCCTGGAAGATGGTGAAGCGCATTCGGCCCGGGCGCCTATTCGTTCGACAGGCGCGAGAAAAGCTTGGAGATGGGCATGTTGATGGTCTCCAGGAAGCCCTTCTTCGCTTCCGGCGGAGGCTCCATCAGGCGCTTCTGCAGGTCGAAGGCGGTCTGCGGGCGCTTGAGCCGGTCGATGGCCAGGCAGGACTCGACGATGTCGTAGAGGTCGTCCGAGTAGGGCTGGCGCGCGAGGGTGCGCAGCGGGATCATGCGGTCCTTCTCCTCGCGCTGGTCTCCGGCCTGGGGCGGGGTGCCCGCGATGCAGGTGTAGATGGTGGCGCCCACCGAGTACATGTCGCTCCACGGCCCCAGCTCCTGGGCGGTGAAGCGGTAGTGCTCGGGTGCCGCGAAGCCCGCCGTGTACATGGGCTTCAACTTCATCGCCTCTTCCGAGAGCGTGATGCGCGCGGCGCCGAAGTCGAGCAGCACCGGGCGGCCTTCCATCGCGATGAAGATGTTGGCGGGCTTGATGTCCAGGTGCAGGAGCTTCCTCGCGTGCACCTCGCGAAGCCCGTTCATGAGGTGGATGAAGATGCGCCGGATGAAGGTCTCGGTGAACTCGTGCCGGTTCCTCTGGATGTGGAACTGGAGCGTGCGGCCGCGCACGTACTGCATCACCATGTAGCAGGTCTCGTTGGCGCGGAAGAAGTTCTCGACGCGCACCACGTTCGGGTGCGCGATCATGGCGAGCGCGCGGCCCTCCTCGAAGAAGCACTTCAGGCCGTGGCGGAAGATCGAGAGGTCCGCCTCGTCGGAGAGCTTCACCTCGACCCCCTCGGTGCGCAGCGGCAGCGACGAGGGCAGGTATTCCTTGATCGCGTACGGGGTGTCCTTGTCGTCGCGCGCGAGATAGACGATGCTGAACCCGCCCGAGGAAAGGGGCTTCTCGATGCGATAGCCGTTCAGCACATAGCCGGCCGGCAGCGGCTGGTTCGCCTGCTGAGGCATGTCTCTGGGGGAGCTTCCGATATAATTCACGGCAATTGTCGGCACTCCCCCGCGCCTTGTAAAGGCGACAATTCCACACCCGGCGGGCCCAATGATCTCAAGCATGACCGGATTCGCGGCCGCGGCCGTCGAAACCGCGCAGGGCAGCCTCGCGGTGGAGCTGAAAACCGTGAACCACCGCTACCTCGAATTCCAGACGAGGATGCCCGAGGAATTGCGCCCGCTCGAGCCCGCCATGCGGGAGGCCGTGGCCGCGAAGCTCACGCGCGGAAAGGTCGATTGCCGCATCACTTTCACGCCCATTTCGAGCGCCAGGCGCTCCCTCGTTCCCGACGGGGACGCGATGCACGCGCTGGAGGCGGCCTCGCGCCAGGTGATGGCGCGCTTTCCCGAGGCCCGCAAGCTCTCGGTAGCCGAGATCCTGCATTGGCCCGGCGTGCTGGGCGAGGAATCGCTCTCGCCCGACCAGGCGAAGGACCAGGTGCTGGCGCTCGTCGGCCGCGCCATCGCCGACCTCGACCAGACGCGCGCGCGGGAAGGCGCCAAGCTCGAGGCCGTGCTGCGTGAGCGCCTCGACCGCATGGAGGGCCTGGTGACCGAGGCGCAGCCCCTCATTCCGGGCGCGGTCAAGGCCTTCGCCGACAAGCTCGCCGGACGCGTGGCCGAAGCGGGCGCGTCGCCCTCGGACGAGCGCATCCACCAGGAAATCGTGCTCTACGCCGCGCGCATCGACATCGACGAGGAGCTCTCGCGCCTCACCACGCACGTCTCGGAGTTCCGCCGCGTCCTCGGCAAGGGTGGGGCGTGCGGCAAGCGCCTGGACTTCCTCTGCCAGGAGCTCAATCGCGAGGCGAACACCATTGGCTCCAAGTCGGTCGCCAACGACCTCACGCGCATCTCGGTCGAGCTCAAGGTCCTGATCGAGCAGATGCGCGAGCAAGTGCAGAACATCGAGTGAGCGCTCGAGAGTGACTTCGGAGCTCGGCAACCTGTTCGTGATTGCCGCGCCTTCCGGCGCGGGCAAGACCAGCCTGACGCGGGCACTGCTC
>DATBEA010000417.1:0-10438 GCA_036276215.1 Usitatibacter sp. | reverse complement strand
TCTACGCCGCCGCCGCGATGCAGGGCGACCCGCGCGCCCAGGCGCGCCTGGTGGTCGCCGAGCTCAACACGAAGGCCGGCACGAACCACGCCGACCCGGCCGCTGCGCCGGTGACCGCCGACGGCATGACGAAGCTGGTGGGGCTGCTGGAGACCCAGGACCCCGAGGCGATGCTCATCGTGGGCAACTACCTCGCCCAGTCGTCGATCGCCACGCAGCTGCACATCGGGCCGAACGGCGAGGTGCCGGAGCCTTCGGCGTTCCTCGGCGCGTTCTCGCTGGTGGCTTGCGACATGACCACCGATTGCTCGCAGCTCAGCCGCGATCCGCAGCTCGCCTGCGCCTTCGCCGGCTACTGCGACGCGGCGACCTTCGAGGAGCTGTACCAGAACTTCCTCGCGTCGCCCTGGGCGTACGCGCAAGCTTCGCGCTACCGCAACATCATCCACACCGCGCTCGACACCCACAACTGGGGGCTCATCGGCATCACGCCGGCGACCGTCGACGGCGCGAGCGGCACGGGCACCGGCCCCGATACGCCGTAGCGGTCCGCGCTACGCGGCGAGCACTCGCACGTGCTCGACCACGCAGCGCCCCAGCGCTTCCGTGTTGTAGCCCCCTTCGAGCGTCGAGACCACGCGCCCTTCGGCGTGGCGCCCGGCCACGTCCACGAGCTTCTCCGTGACCCAGCGGTAGTCCTCGTCGTCGAGCTTGAGGTACGCGAGCGGATCGTCGCGATGCGCGTCGAATCCCGCCGAGACGAACACGAGCTGCGGGCGGAACGCTTCCAGCGCGGGGAGCCAATGGCGCTCGACCGCGGCGCGGAAGCCGCGCCCGTCGGTCATGGCGGCGAGCGGCACGTTCACGATGTGCTCGTTCGAGGAATCGGCGCCGCAGTACGGATAGTAGGGATGCTGGAACGTGGAGCACAGCATCACGCGCGGATCCTCGTGGAAGGCGTCCTCCGTGCCGTTGCCGTGGTGGACGTCGAAGTCGAGGATGGCGACTCTCTCCAGGCCATGCGCCTGGATCGCGTGCATCGCGCCGATCGCGACGTTGTTGAAGAGGCAGAAGCCCATGGGCCGGTCGGGCGTCGCATGGTGCCCGGGCGGGCGCACCGCGCAAAACGCCGCGCGCGCTTCGCCCGACATCACGAGGTCGGTCGCCTTCACCACGGCCCCCGCCGCGCGCAGCGCCGCCGAGAGCGACGCGGCATTCATCGACGTGTCCGGGTCCAGGTACGCGTAGCCGCTTTGCGGGGCGGCCTCGAAGATCATGTCCACGTGGGAGGCGTGGTGCACGCGCTCCAGCTGCTCACGCGTGGCTTCGGGCGCCTCGAGGAGCGAGAGCGACGCGGCGAGGCCGGAGCCTTCCAGCGCCGCGAGGATCGCGCGCAGGCGCTGGGGCGACTCGGGATGCCCCGAGCCCATTTCGTGGCGAATGCAATCGGGATGGGTGATGAACGCGGTAGCCATCACCCGATTGTAGCGCTAGGGAAACTGGCTCCTGCAGATGGGCTTGGTCCCCGAGAACGCGGGTAGCCCGAACGCCGGATCGTTCGACGCGACGTTGGTGGGCGGCGACACGTTGTACTGGAAAGTGCCCGTGGCGTTCGAGTTGAAGTTGAAGACGAACGTGCCGACCTTGGTCGCGGTGAAAGCCGCGGTGCTCCAGGGCTGCGAGAACGGCGTGCCGACGGTCACGTACATGTCGCCGCTATATTGCGTGGGCGTGGTCCAGCTCCCCACGGGCATCACGAACCACAGGGGCTTGAAGTTGCCGGGCGACGACGAATCGGGCTGGCGCGGGTCGTAGGTGTACCAGACGGCCTCGACCTGGCTGTCGGCATGCTGGGTGAAGGTGACGCCCCAGCCGCTTTCGTTCCCGGGACACGCGCCCGGCACCGCCGTGGAGTTGTCCCAGAGGTCGGTGTAGTTGGTGGCAGGCACGCTTGCCGCTGCCGCCGGGATGGCCGCGGCAGCGAGCGCCGCGACGAGGATGCTTCTGGTCATTGGGGCCTTTCTCGATTGCAACTATTCTCCATAAACAGCCTTCCAAACTCAATGTTCCCGCCGCGAGCGGAGCCGTGCGCCGTGATATCCTCGCTTCGCGTCATGGATCGACCCGTAAACTGCTGACAAGGTTCCGCTTTTTCCGATGCTCCTGGACACGCGAAGCCGTCTAGCGGCTGGTCCCATCGAAGCCGTCGTGGCCCTTGCCGGCCAGGTGATCCTGGGCAAGGAGCGCCAGATCCGGCTCGCCATGGCGTGCATCCTCGCGCGCGGCCACCTGCTTATCGAGGACGTGCCCGGCGTGGGAAAAACCACGCTCTCGCACGCGCTCGCGCGCCTGCTCGGCCTGGACTACCAGCGCATCCAGTTCACCTCCGACCTGCTGCCCGCCGACATCATCGGCGTGTCGATCTTCGACCGCGAGAACTCGAGCTTCCGCTTCCACCAGGGCCCGATCTTCTCGCAGATCATCCTGGCCGACGAGATCAACCGCGCGAGCCCCAAGGCGCAGAGCGCGCTGCTCGAGGCGATGGAGGAGCACCAGGTCACGGCCGACGGGCAGACGCGCCCGCTCCCCGAGCCCTTCTTCGTGATCGCGACCCAGAATCCGCTGCACCAGGTGGGCACGTTCCCGCTGCCCGAGTCGCAGCTCGACCGCTTCCTCATGCGCGTGAACCTGGGCTATCCGGACGCGAAGGCCGAACGCGAGCTGCTGCGCGGCGCCGAGCGCCGGGACATGATCTCGCAGCTCGCCCCCGCGATGAACGCCGCGCAGCTGATGGAGCTGCAGAAGGCGGTGCCGGCGATGCAGGTGTCGGATGCGCTCCTCGACTACGTCCAGGGGCTCATCGGGCACACGCGCCACTCGCCGCGCTTCACGCAGGGCCTTTCGCCGCGCGCGGGCGTGGCGATCCTTCGCGCCGCGCAGTCGTGGGCCATGATGGAGGGGCGCCGCCAGGTGCTGCCCGAAGACGTGCAGGCGATCCTTCCCGCCGTGGTCGGCCACCGCCTGCACGCGAGCGCCGATGCGGTGAAGGGCGGCTTCGACCCGGCCAAAGAGCTCATCTCCAACGTCGCGATTCCCTAGCCACCCGCTGCGCGGGAATATGGCGGTACGCAGATGAACGCAGATGAAGCGCAGATGAACGCGGATAAGGCATAGAGAGTCTCGTGCCCAAGCTCGCGTTCCTCACGAACCGCCCAATCCATCTGCGGCCATCTGCGCTCCATCTGCGTTCATCCGCGCTTTCAAAGCCTTTCCCTCGCGTCACTCGATGATCGCCAACCTCAGGCAATCGATCTCCGACTGGATCTTCCGCGCGAAGGCGCCGGAGAGCCCGCCGGTCACGCTGGTGCAGCGGCGCATCTTCATCCTGCCCACCAAGCAGGGCTATGCGTTCGCCTTCACGATGCTGATCCTGCTGCTCTCCTCGATCAACTACGCGCTCTCCCTCGGGTTCATCCTCTCCTTCACGCTGGTGAGCATGGCGGGCGTGGCGATGCTGCACACGTGGCGCAACCTCGCGCACCTGAAGCTGCGGCCCGGGCGCTGCGATCCGGTCTTCGCAGGGGAGATCGCGCACTTCGGCGTCACGGTCGAGACGCCCGCCCTCACGCGCTTCTCGATCGCCGTGCGCCGCGGCAGGGACGAGGCCGTATACGCCGACGTGGCACCCCACGAAATCACCGCCATCGCGCTGCCGGAGGCGGCTACGCGCCGCGGCATCGCGCGCTGCGGGCGGCTCGAGATCTTCACGCGCTACCCCGTCGGCCTTTTCCACGCCTGGTCGTACGTCGATTTCGACCTCAAGGTGGTCGTCTATCCGCGACCCGACCCGGCCGCCGGCTCCCCGCCCGAGCGCTCGCGCCGCACGAGCGAGGAAGGCATCCCCGTCGCCGGCGACGAGGAGTTCCACATGCTGCGCGCCTACCGCCCGGGCGACGCGCCGAAGCTCATCGCCTGGAAGGCGCTCGCGCGCGAGCAGGAGCTGCTCACCAAGGAATTCAGCGCGACCGCTTCGAGCGAGCTCTGGCTCGACTGGGAAGAGGCCTACGCACCGGGAATCGAGGCGCGGCTCTCCGTGCTCGCCCAATGGGTCATCCAGGCGGAGCGCTTCGGCCAGAGCTACGGGCTTCGCCTTCCCGGGGTGGAGATCGCGCCCGGGCGCGGCGAGCCGCACCGCGCGCGCTGCCTCGAGGCCCTCGCGCTCTTCGATCCCCTCGCCTCCTAGATCCCTCGCAGACAAATGACCCGCGCCCCCGCCTCCCCGCACCTCGACGTTCGCAACGTCATGTGGCTGCTCGCCGCGATGGTGATCGTGGTCGCGCCGCACCTGGTGCGCCTGCCCTACTGGGTCGCCGTCTTCTTCCTCGTGGTGGTCTCGTGGCGCGGCTGGATCGCATGGGCGGCGATGCACCACCCGTCCCGATGGATCACGGCGCTCCTCACGATCGCCGCGGCCGCGGCCACCTGGTTCCAGTACGGCCGCATCTTCGGGCGCGAGGCCGGCGTCACGCTCCTCATCGTGATGAGCTCGCTGAAGCTCCTCGAGATGCGCACCCAGCGCGAGGTGACGCTCAGCATCCACCTGGGCTTCTTCCTGGTGCTCACCAACTTCCTCTTCTCGCAGACGATCCCGCTCGGCCTCTACATGCTCGTGTGCGTCTGGATCTTCGTGGCGACCCTGGTGGGATTCAATCGCGTGGGAAGCACGCCCACCCTCGCCCAGCGCCTGCGCCCGGCCGCCGCCCTCCTCGCGCAATCGCTGCCGCTCATGGTCGCCTTCTTCATCCTCTTCCCGCGCGCCACGGGGCCGCTCTGGGCGCTCCCCCAGGACATGCGCGCCGGAAGCACGGGATTGTCCGAGACGATGGCGCCCGGCAACATCTCCAACCTCATCAAGTCGGACGCGCTCGCCTTCCGGGTGCAATTCGAGGGCGACCGGCCGGCCTACTCGAAGCTCTACTGGCGCGGACCCGTGATGACGGAGTTCGACGGCGTCACCTGGAGCGTGGGGCGCTCGGGCGCGGGAAGCGCGGCGTACTCGCGGCGCGACCAGCGCAAGACCTACACGGTGACCCTCGAGCCGCACAACAAGACGTGGCTCTTCGCGCTCGACGTGCCCGCGGTGCTGCCCTCGGGGGCGTACATGCTGAACGACCTCGAGGTGAGGGACTCGCGCCCGGTCACCGAGCGCAAGCGCTACGAGATGAGCTCGTACCTCGACTACCGGTATGGCGACCGCGCCACGCCCGGGAACCTGCAGGCCGCCCTTCGCTTCGATCCATCGCGAAACCCGCGCGCGGTCGCCCTTGCGCGCCAATGGAAGGCGGAATCGGCCGACACGCGCGCCCTCCTCGCCAAGGCGTTCCAGTTCTACAACCGCGACTTCACCTACACGCTGGACCCTCCGCCGCTGGACCGCTTCAACCCGTACGACGATTTCCTCTTCGAGACGAAGAAGGGATTCTGCGAGCACTACGCGGGAAGCTTCGCGCTCATCATGCGCGCCGCGGGCATTCCTTCGCGCGTGGTCACCGGCTACCAGGGCGGAGAAGTGAACCCGATCAACAACGAGCTCACCGTGCGCCAGGCCGACGCCCACGCGTGGGTCGAGATCTGGCTTGCCGACGAAGGGTGGCTGCGCGTCGATCCGACGGGCGCGGTGTCACCGCTGCGCGTGGAGTCCGGCGTGAACGCGGCGCTCGGTCCCATCGGCGTCATGTCGTCGCTCATCGCCGCGGACCCCCTGGGAGTGCTCGGGCGCGTGCGAAACGCCTGGCAGGCCATGAACAGCCAATGGGACCAGTGGGTCGTGGGCTACGACACGAGCAAGCAGCGCCAATTCTTCACGAGCCTGGGATTCCCGTCGGTGGATTGGCGCACGCTGGGCTTCTGGCTGCTGGCGGCGACCTTCGTCGTGGGAGGCGCCATCACGCTGGGCCTGCTCGTGCGCGACCGCCCGCCGCGGCGCGAAGCGGCGGTCGTGGCCTGGAACCGTTTCTGCGGCAAGCTCGCCCGCGCGGGGCTCGTGCGCGCGCCCAGCGAAGGGCCGATCGATTTCCTCTCGCGAGTGGAGCGTGCGCGACCGGCGCTCGCCGAAAACGCGGGCGACATCACGCGCCGCTACGTGGAAGCGCGCTACGGCTCGGGGGCGACGAAGCAGGAGCTGCGCGAGCTGGCGCGGCGCGTGCGGGAGTTCCGGCCCGCCTGAAGCGGGCCGCGCGCTACATCGGCGGCAGGAACTTCGCCGGATCGACGGGCTTGCCCTGGCGGCGGACCTCGAAGTGCAGCTTCACCTGGTCCGCGTCGGTGGCGCCCATCTCGGCGATCTTCTGGCCCTTCTTCACGTCCTGCTGTTCCTTCACCAGGATCTTGTCGTTGTGGGCGTAGGCCGAGAGCCACGTCTCGTTGTGCTTGATGATGACGAGCTGGCCGTACCCACGAAGCCCCACGCCCGCATAGACGACGCGCCCCGAGGCCGCGGCGACGACCGGCGCGCCCTTGCGGCCGCCGATGTCCATTCCCTTGCTCGCCTCCGTGAAGGGTGCGAGCACCTTGCCCTTCGCGGGCCACATCCAGTCCACGTCTTCCTTGTCGGTTCCCGCGGCCTTCGGGGGCGCCACCGGCGGTGGTGCCACGGGCGGCGCGGGCTCGGCGGGCGCCGGGGGTTGAACCATGGGCGGCGGTGCATCGGGCGCCAGCGCCGAGGCGCCGGCCTCGGCACCGAGCTGCGTGAGGGCACGCTCGGAGAACGGCACCTTCGTCGCGCGCGGCTCGACCTTGGCCGTCGCGGTGTTGGAAAGCGGCCGCGCCTCGATGGGCGGGCCGGCCTGCGCGAGCGGCGTGATGACCGGCGCCGCGGGCGGCATCGTGCTCGCGGGCGGCGCGGCGCCGGTGGGCGCGGCGAGGACCAGCGCCTGGCCGATCTCGATCCGGTTCACGTTCGGGATGTTGTTCCACGCGGCGAGGTCGCGGTAATCGAGCCCGTTGGCGAGCGCGATGCTCACGAGCGTGTCGCCCTTCTTCACCACGTACGTGGGAACGGGCTTCTCGGCAGGCGCGGGCGGCGGAGTGGGCGCCGGGGGCGGCACGATGGGCGCAGGCGGGGGCTGCATGCGATCGACCACTGGCGCGGGACGATGCGCCGCGCAGCCCGCCAGCACGATGAGCAGCGCCGCGGCGGCAAGGCGCTTCATTGCACGCCCGGCACGAGGGGCACGAAGCGCACCGCCGCGCAGCGCCGCTCGCTGAAGCCGTGCGCGTCGCGGTCGATCACGTAGAGCCACTGGTCGTCGGTGCCCACGGGAAGGACCATGCGCCCGCCGACGGCGAGCTGCTCCTTCAGGGCCTCGGGCACGTGGGTGGCCGAAGCGGCCATGAGGATGCCGTCATAGGGCGCGCCCTCCGGATAGCCGCCGTGCCCGTCCACGTGCTTGTAGCGCACGTTGTAGACGCGAAGGTCGCGCAGGTGGCGGCGTGCCTTGTCCATGAGGGGCGCGATGCGCTCCAGCGTGTAGACCTCCTTCACCAGGCGCGCGAGCACCGCGGTCTGGTAGCCGCAGCCGGTGCCGATCTCGAGCACCTTGCCCATGGGCTGCTTCTCGAGGAGGAGCTGGGTCATGAGCGCCACGATGAACGGGCTGGAGATCGTCTGCCCATGCCCGATGGGGAGCGGCACGTCCTCGTAGGCGCGGGACGAGATGCCTTCCTCGACGAAGAGATGGCGGGGAATCTCGGTCATGGCGCCCAGCACGCGCTCGTCGGCGATGCCCTGGGCGCGCAGCGTCTCGATCATGCGCATGCGCGTGCGCTCGGAGGTCATGCCGATGCCCTCGCGGGCGCTCATTGCGCGATCCAGTCGGAAATGAGCCCGATCTGCTGGGCGTGCGTGAGGTCGACCTGGAGCGGCGTCACGGAAACGGCGCCGCGCTCGAGCGCGTTGAAATCCGTCCCCGGGCCCGACTCGCGCGCCGCCCCCGCCGGGCCCACCCAGTACACGGTCTCGCCGCGCGGGTTCTTGCCCTCGACCACCGGTTGCGCCTTGTGGCGGCGGCCCAGGCGCGTCACCTCGACGCCCGCCAACGACTCGTAGGGCACGTCGGGGACGTTCACGTTGAGCAGGACCGGCGCGCCTAAGGGCTGCTTCGCGAGCCTCACGACAAGGTCGCTGGCCACGCGCCCGGCGGTACGGTAGTGCGCGAACTCGGTGCCCACGAGCGAGACGGCGATCGACGGAATCCCGAGGAGATAACCTTCCGTCGCGGCGGCCACCGTGCCCGAATAGAGCGTGTCGTCGCCCATGTTGGAGCCGCTGTTGATCCCCGAGACGATCACGTCGGGCTCGAAATCGAGCAATCCCGTCACCGCCATGTGGACGCAATCGGTCGGCGTCCCGTTCACATAGTGGAACCCGTTGTGCGCATGGGAGAGCATCAGGGGCCGGTCGAGGGTGAGCGAGTTGGAGGCGCCGCTGCGGTCGCGTTCCGGCGCGACGACGGTGATCTCGCCCAGCGGGGCGAGCGCCTCGGCGAGGGCGGCCAGTCCCGGCGCGAAGTAGCCGTCGTCGTTCGAGAGGAGAATGCGCATTCGAGGCAAAATTATGCCATGAGCCCCTCCCGCTTCCCCATTGCCCTCGCCTCGGCCCTGCTGGCCGCTTCCACGGGCGCCCGCGCCCTCGACGTGGCTGGCGTCGACCGTGCCGTCGGGCCCTGCGCCGATTTCTACGCGTTTGCCAACGGCAAGTGGCTCGCGCAAGCGCGCATCGCCGATGACCGCGCCCGCACCTCGGCTTTCGACGAGGTGCGCGAGCGAAATTTCGACCTCCTCGCGCGCGTGCTGGACGAGGCGATTCGCTCGCCGCTGCCGCCCGAGGGAACGCCGCGCCGCATGGCAGTGCAGTTCTATGCGAGCGGCATGGACCTCGAGGCGATCGAGGGGGCGGGATTGAAGCCCGTCGCGCCGCTCCTGGAGGCCGTGGCCGCGGCGCGCGATGGTGGGGGTCTCGCGGAGGCGATCGCACGCCTGCAGGCCGCCGGCGTCGATGCCGGATTCCAGTTCGGGGTGCGGCCCGATGCCCACGACGCGACCCGCTATCTCGTCCAGATCGCCCAGGGTGGCCTCGGGCTTCCCGAGCGCGACTACTACTTCCGCGACGACGCGCGCTCGGCGACCATTCGCGAGGCCTATCGCAGGCACGTGGCGCGCATGTTCGAGCTGGCGGGCGACGAGCGCGACGTCGCGTCCCGCGAAAGCGACGCCGTGTTCGACCTCGAGACGGAGCTCGCGCGCGCCTCGATGACCGCGGTCCAGCGCCGCGATCCGTTCGCCACCTACAACAAGGTCTCTCCGGAAACACTCTCCCGCGATGCTCCCGGGTTCGACTGGCCGCGTTACTGGAGCGCGCTCGGTGCCGCCAGGGCCGAGGCGCTCAACGTCCAGCAGCCCGCGTTCTTCAAGGCGTTCGCGAAGCTCGCCTCCGGACGCTCCGGGGAGGAGTGGCGCATCTACCTGCGCTGGCACGTGCTCCACGCCACCGCGCCCACGCTTCCCGACGCGCTCGCCGCGGAGCACTTCGCCTTCTACGAAGGCGTGCTGCAGGGCCTGAAGGCCCGCCCCGCGCGCCAGCGCCAGGTGATCGAGATCATCAGCGGGCGTACCGGCTCCGAGCCCATGGGACAGGCGCTCGCGATGATCTTCGTGGACCATGCGTTCAGCGCGCACGCCAAGGCGCGCGCTTTGGACCTCGTCGACCACGTGAAGGCAGCGCTTGCAGCGCGGCTCGCGGCCCTCGACTGGATGAGCGAGGAGACCCGGAAGAAAGCGCTCGAAAAGCTCGCCGCCATGAAAACCAAGGTGGGCTACCCCGACAGGTGGCGCGACTACACCGGGGCCGGCGTGGGCGACCACGTGTTCGCCGCCAACTGGATCGAGTCGAAGCGCTACGACCATCGGCGCAACCTCTCTCGCATCGGCATGGCGGTCGACCGCGGCGAGTGGTTCATGGCGGCGCACATCGTGAACGCCTACTACAACGGGCAGGGAAACGAGATCGTCTTCCCGGCGGGAATCCTGCAGCCGCCGTTCTTCGACGACGCGGCCGACGACGCGGTGAACTACGGCGCGATCGGCGCGGTGATCGGCCACGAGATCACCCATGGCTTCGACGACCGCGGCCGGAATTTCGACGCGCTGGGCAACCTCGCCGACTGGTGGACCGCGGTGGACGCCGAGCGCTATCGCGATCGCGCCACGCGCGTCGAGCGCCAGTACGGAGGCTACGTGGGCGTGGAGGACATCCACCTGAACGGCAAGCTCACGCTGGGCGAGAACATCGCCGACATCGGGGGGCTGAAGATCGCCTACCTCGGGCTCGAGCGCGCCCTCGCGGACAAGCCGCGCGAGCGCATCGACGGCCTCACGCCCG
>DATBEA010000416.1:0-7033 GCA_036276215.1 Usitatibacter sp. | reverse complement strand
TCTCCTTGCCGTCGAGCCCTTCGAGCAGCGGCATGGTGAGAATGCACTGCGGCTCCTGGCCGTAACTCCTCTGCAGCTCACGGCCGACGAGCAGGTTGAATTTCTGGTCGGTGCCGCCGAGCTCCACGTCGGCCTTCATCGCCACCGAGTCGTATCCCTGCATGAGCGGGTAGAGCAGCTCGTGCAGCGAAATCGGACGCTGCTCGGCGAAGCGCTTGGCGAAGTCGTCGCGCTCGAGCAGCCGCGCCACCGTGTATGTGCCGGCGAGCTTGATGATCCCGGAGGCGCCGAGCTGCTCGCTCCAGGTGGAGTTGAACATCACCTCGGTCTTCGCGGGATCGAGCACCTTGAAGACCTGCGTCTTGTAGGTCTCGGCGTTCTGCGCGATCTGCTCGGGCGTGAGCGGCGGGCGGGTCGCGTTGCGCCCGGTCGGGTCGCCGATCATCCCGGTGAAGTCCCCGATCAGGAACATCACGTGGTGCCCGAGCTCCTGGAATTGCCGCATCTTGTTGAGCAGGACGGTATGGCCCAGGTGCAGGTCGGGGGCCGTCGGATCGAATCCTGCCTTCACTCTCAAGGGCTTGCCGCGAGAGAGCTTGCGTACCAGGTCGTCTTCGAGGATGACCTCGTCCGCTCCCCTTCGAATGAGCTGTAAATCTTGCTGCTGAGTCATTGATTCGATTCCAATTTTTTCGGCTTTTGTAGCTGGATTCTGTTATGCTTTGTCGGACGATTCCGACAGGGCTTTATGGCCGCTCAAAAAGCCGACATTCTAGCGCAGCGACCCCGGCGATCCGGTGCCACCCGGGCTGCCGCCCTCGCCCTGCTCGCGGTTTGCGTGCCCGCCCTGACGGTCGTCACGGCATTCGGCATCGCTCCCGGCACCGCTCCCACCGATGCGCAGGTCCATCTCGTGCGCGAGGCCATCGCCGTTCCCGATCTCGCCCCCGAAGCGGCGCCTGCCAGCCGTTTTGTCTCGCAGGAGCGCGTGCTTCGCGGCGACACGGTGGCTGCCCTTTTCGACCGCCTCGGCGTGGGCGACCCGCGCGCGATCGAGTGGCTGAAGGCCGACGCGACCGGACGCCAGATCTTCCGCCAACTCGTTCCCGGACGCACGCTGCAGGCCGAGACCGGCCCCTCGCACGAGCTGCTCACCCTTCGGTACTTCATGGGGCCGTCCTCGTTGATCGAGGTCACGCGCGCCGCCGACGGAACGCTCGCCGCGAAGCAGCGCGCCGTGGCCGACGTCCCGCGCCTCGTCTACAAGACGGCGACGATCCGCTCGTCGCTCTTCGCCGCGACCGATGCCGCGGGCATTCCCGACGCCGTCGCGATGCAGATCGCGCGCGTTTTCGCGACCGACATCGACTTCCACAGCGACCTGCGCAAGGGCGATACCTTCTCGGTGGCCTACGAGATGATCTACGAGTCGGGCGAGCTGGTGGCGCCCGGCCGCATCGTCGCCGCGCGCTTCGTGAACGACGGGCGCACGTACGACGCGGTCCTCTTCCAGGACGACGAGGGACACGACACCTACTATTCGCCCGACGGCAACAACCTCGCCAAGGCGTTCCTGCGCTCGCCCGTGGAGTTCTCGAGGATCAGCTCGGGCTTCGGCGCCCGCTTCCATCCGATCTTCAAGAATTGGCGCGCGCACACCGGCGTCGATTTCGCCGCCCCGAAGGGCACGCGCGTGCTCGCGGCGGCCGACGGCACCGTAGTCTCCGCGGGAGTTCGCGGCGGCTACGGCAACGCGATCGAGCTGCGCCACGGCGGCGGAGTCACGACGCTCTATGGCCACCTTTCGGCTTTCGCGGCGGGGGTACATTCCGGGACGCGAGTCCACCAGGGCGAGGTCATCGGCTACGTGGGCATGACGGGGTGGGCCACCGGTCCGCACCTGCACTACGAATATCGCGTGGGCGGCGTTTTCTACGACCCGCTGCGCGTGGCCCTGCCCAAGGCCGACCCCGTTCCTGCGCGCCTGCGTGAGCAGTTCCGGCAGGTGGCCAACGAAGAGCGCGCCGCCGTGGACCTCGTGAGCACCGCTCCCGCCGCCCGCTTCGAGTAGCGCGTGTCCCCGCTCTTCGTGGGCCTCATGTCGGGCACGAGCCTCGACGGCGCCGATGCCGCATTGGTGGATTTCTCCTCTGGCACGCCCCGCACGCTGGCCTTCGCCACTGTCCCCTTTTCCGACGAGCTCCGCGAGCAGCTGCTGGCGCTCTCGGCGCCCGGACGCGACTCCCTCGATCTCTCCGGGCGCGTCACGCTCGAGCTGTCGCAGCTCTACGCGCGTGCCGTCGAGGCGGTGCTCGCGGGCGCGGGCGTCGATCGCAAGGCGGTCGCGGCGCTCGGATGCCACGGCCAGACGGTGCGCCATCGCCCCGACCTGGGCTTCACCATCCAGCTGAACGATCCCGCGAGGCTCGCGGAGCTCACGGGGATCGACGTGGTCGCCGACTTCCGGCGCCGCGACATGGCGGCCGGCGGCCAGGGCGCGCCCCTCGTCCCCGCGTTCCACGAGGCGGTGTTCCGCCATCCGACGCGCGCGCGCGCCGTCGTGAACATCGGCGGCATCAGCAACGTGACGTGGCTTCCGCCCGGGCGCAAGACCGTCGGCTTCGACTGCGGTCCGGGCAACGTGCTCCTCGACGGCTGGGCGCGGCGCCACCTGGGCGCGCACTACGACGAGGACGGCAAGTGGGCCGCGCGCGGGCACACCGACTCTGCGCTCCTCGAGCGGCTGCTGGGCGAGCCATTCCTGGGATCGCCGCCACCGAAGAGCACCGGACGCGAGCTCTTCCGCCTCGAGTGGCTCGAGGACCGCTTGCCGCGCGACTACGCGCCCGCCGACGTGCAATCGACACTCGCCGACTTCACGGCGCGCGCGATCGTGGACTCGATCGACCGTTTCTGCGAATCCACCGACGAGATCTACCTGTCCGGCGGCGGCGCGCGCAATGCCGCCCTGGTCTCGCGCATCGAAGGGCTCGCCGGCGCGAGGCCGGTGGCGCAGACCGACGTGCTGGGCGTGCCCACGGCGCACGTGGAATCCATGGCCTTCGCCTGGCTCGCCATGAAGTGCGTGCGTCGCGAGCCCGTGGACCTCACGGCATCGACGGGCGCGCGCGCGCCACGCGTGCTGGGCGCGATCTACGCGGCCTGAAAAGGAAAAGGGAGCCGAAGCTCCCTTTCTCGCGGCACCCGCAAGGACCTAGACCGTGAAGGACGAGCCGCAGCCGCAGGTCGATTGGGCGTTCGGGTTCTTGATCACGAACTGCGCGCCTTCCAGCCCCTCGCTGTAGTCGATCTCCGCGCCCACCAGGTACTGGTAGCTCATCGGGTCGATGAGGAGGCTCACGCCGTTCTTTTGCATCACGGTGTCGTCCTCGTTCGTGACCTCGTCGAACGTGAAGCCGTATTGCAGGCCCGAGCAGCCCCCGCCCGTGACGAACACGCGCAGCTTGAGCTCGTTGTTTCCTTCTTCCTCGATCAGGGCCTTCACCTTGTTGGCCGCGCTCTCCGTGAAGACGAGCGGATCGGGCATCGTGGCGGACATGTCGTTCATTTCGCTCTCCGTTGCGACCTAGTCCGAGCTGCCCGAAGCGGGTTTCAGCTCGACCACCTTGTCGCTCTTCTGGGGATTCTCGTACATGAGCTGGCCCATGACGATGGCGCCGACATGGATCTCGATCGTCTTGTACGAGACATTCCCTGTGACCCGGGCCTTCGGCAGGAGTTCGACATATTCCGTCGCCCTCACCGGGCCCGCCACCGTTCCGTTGACCACTACATGGGCTACATCGATGTCGCCCTCGACTTTTGCAAGCTCCGAGATCACCAGCGTGCCCGGCTTGCTGCCGATGGCCTTCACGTTGCCCTTGACGTGCCCGTCGATGCGAAGGCCGCCGGTGAAGGCGACGTCGCCTTCGATCACGGTGCCGCCGCCGATCAGGCTATCGATGGGACTCGGCTTGTTGGACTTGCCGAACATGATCACCTCCCTATAACTGGTTGATCGTTCGGGACAGTTTAACCTGTCCCCCGGGCATCGCCAAAATGCGCACATCGGCGCTCTTGAGCGTGCTGCCCAGCGGAATGGAGAACCGGCCCTCGACCTTCTGGTAGAAGCGGAACTCCACCGAGCCTGCCGCCTCCCCGGCCGTGGCCTCGGGGTAGGTGAGGCTCTGGAGGGCGCCCCCGTCCTGGGCCACGTGGGCCACGATCTGGATCTTCCCCTTGAAGTCCTGCTTCCTCTGGCCGCCCTGGGTGAGCACCATCCGGTAGCGGTACTCGTTGGGCTTGCCGTCCTTCTCGATCTTGATGTTGGAGACGCCGATGCCCTCCGGCGTGGTGCCCGAATTCATGATGTTGCGCAGGAACCCGAGGTCCTCCTTCACCGAGGCGTTCTCGTCCTGGAGCTGGGCCACCGTGCGGGCGAGCTCGCTTTGGGACGCGCGTTCGATCTGGAGCTGCCGGTCGCGCTCGGTGAGCGCGCTCTTGGTGGTATCCAGGTCGGTGCGCATCGTCTTGTTCTCCGCGGTGAGCTCCGTGATGTGCGCGCGGACTTCCTCGATGTCGGAGCCGGTGATGCGGTAGCTGTTCTGCACGAGCCACCAGACCACCGTCGCGACCAGGGCCATCAGCAGGACGTTCAGCAGCCAGCGCCAGTACCAGGCGAGCTGGGAGCGGATCGCCATGCGCGAGGAGCCGATCCCGAAGCTGCTGCGGATGCGCCTGCCGATGCTTCGCATCAAGGCACCACCGCGAGCTGCTCGAGGCCCTGCTTCTCGGGAAAGCCGAACATGAGGTTCATGTTCTGCACGGCCTGGCCGGCGGCGCCCTTCACGAGGTTGTCCTCGACCGCCAGCACCACGAGCGTCTGCGCATCCATCGGGCGATGGACGGCGATGCGGCACTGGTTCGTGCCGCGCACCCAGCGCGTCTCGGGCTGCGAGCCAGGCGGCAGGACGTCGACGAAGGGCTCTCCCGCGTAGCGCTTCTCGAAGAGCGCCTGGAAGTCGGTGTCCTTCGTGATGCGCGCGTACACGGTGGCGAGGATTCCCCGCACCATCGGCACCAGGTGCGGCACGAAGGTGAGTCCCAGCGTGCGCCCCGACGCGCCTTCCAGGCTCGCGAGGCTCTCGAGGATCTCGGGGTGGTGGCGGTGGCCCTTCACGGCGTAAGCCTTGAAGTTGTCGCTCGCCTCCGAGAAAAGGAGGTCGGTCTCGGCCTTGCGCCCCGCGCCGCTCACGCCCGACTTGGCGTCGGCGATGAGGTGCGCATGGTCCACGTGGTCGGTCTGGACGAGCGGAAGCAACGCGAGCTGCACGGCGGTGGCGTAGCAGCCGGGATTGGCGACCAGGCGCGCCTTGCGGATCTTCTCGCGGTTCACCTCCGGCAGGCCGTACACCGCTTCCGGAAGGAGCTCGGGCGAAGCGTGGGAAACCTTGTACCACTTCTCCCAGGTCTCGCGGTCCTTCAGGCGGAAATCCGCGGAGAAATCGACGATGCGCGCGCCCGCCTCGAGGAGCTCGCGCGCCTGGCCCATCGCCACCCCGTTGGGCGTGGCGAAGAACACCAGGTCGCAGCCCTTGAGCGGCGCCTTCGCGGGATCGGTGAACGCGAGGTCGTAGCGGCCGCGCAGCGACGGGAAGTGATCGGCGACCTTCACGCCCGCCTCGGCGCGCGAGGTGATCGACGCCACCTCCACGCCGGGGTGCATCGCGAGCAGGCGCAGCAACTCCACGCCCGTGTAACCGGTTCCGCCGACGACGCCTACTTTCATCATTGCCTGCTGGCCTCCTGCAGATCGCCGCCCAACGGCTCGCTAGAACGACAAAGCCGCTGCGAGGCGGCTTTGTTCGGTTGGACGAACGGCGAACGCGCTCCGCTTAGCGTTTCGAGAACTGCTTGCGACGTCGCGCCTTGTGCAGGCCCACCTTCTTGCGCTCGACCTCGCGCGCGTCGCGCGTGACGAGCCCCGCCTTCGAGAGGGCGGGCTTGAGCGTGGGATCGTATTCGATGAGCGCCCGGGTGATGCCGTGGCGCACCGCGCCGGCCTGGCCCGACTCGCCCCCGCCGAACACGTTCACCATGATGTCGAACGTCTGGGCGTGGTTGGTGAGCTCGAGCGGCTGGCGCACGATCATGCGGCCGGTCTCGCGCGAGAAGAACACGTCGAGCGGCTTGTCGTTGACCATGATGTTGCCCTTGCCGGGCTTGATGAAGACACGAGCCACCGCGCTCTTGCGGCGGCCGGTACCGTAGTTGTATTTGCCGATCATCGCTTAGATCTCCAGGGCCTTGGGTTGCTGCGCCGTGTGTGGGTGCTGTGGGCCGGCGTAGATCTTGAGCTTCTTGATCATCGCGTAGCCGAGCCGCCCCTTGGGCAGCATCCCCTTCACCGCGAGCTTCAACACGCGGTCAGGGTGGCGCTGCTGGAGCTTGGTGAAGTTGGTCTCGTAGAGCCCGCCCGGGTAGGTCGAGTGGCGGTAGTACTTCTTGTCCGTGGCCTTGGCGCCCGTGACGCGAATCTTCTCCACGTTCACCACGACGATGTAATCGCCGGTGTCGACGTGCGGAGTGAATTCGGGCTTGTGCTTGCCACGCAGGCGCCGCGAGACTTCGGCGGCGAGCCGGCCCAGGACCTTGTCGGTCGCGTCCACGACGAACCAGTCGCGACGGACCTCTTCCGGCTTGGCCGAGAAGGTCTTCATCGTAAAAATTCCTCTATCTAATGCAGCCCTGGGTGCGTCCTGAAGGCGTCCTGGCCTTCGAGGGCCATACTTTGGCCGCTTTGTTTTGGGGACTTCGAACCTGAAATTATAAGCTAAATCATCGTTTTGTGTCAAAAGGATAGAATGCCGACCATGGATCCCCGCTACGAGCAGTACGCGCGCATCGCCGCCATCGCCCTGCTCGCCCTGGGTTGCTTCTTCGTGCTGCAGCCCTTCATCGGGGCGGCCCTCTTCGCGGCGATTCTTTGCCTGACGACCTGGCCGCTCTTTGCCTGGCTGCGCGCGCGCTTCGC
>DATBEA010000415.1:0-8331 GCA_036276215.1 Usitatibacter sp. | reverse complement strand
AGTTCCAGGAGCACACCGGCGAGAACCTGGTCACCGCGATCAACGACCTCTACAAGCAGTCGGGCGGCGAGATGAAGGGCCTGGTGCTCGACCTTCGCATGAACCCGGGCGGGCTTCTCAATTCCGCCGTGGCCGTCTCGGCCGCGTTCCTGCCGAAGAATGCCCTCGTCGTGTACACCGACGGCCGCACCGACGACGCGAAGATGCGCCTTACCGCGAGCAAGGAAAATTACGTGCGCGGCGCATTCAAGGACGACTTCCTCGCCAAGCTTCCGGCGGGCGCGAAGACGGTCCCGCTGGTCGTCCTCGTGAACGGCGCCTCGGCGTCCGCTTCCGAGATCGTCGCCGGCGCGCTCCAGGACCACCACCGCGCGACCCTCGTCGGCACCACGACGTTCGGCAAGGGCTCGGTCCAGACGATCCTGCCGCTGCCCAACAACCAGGCGGTGAAGCTCACCACGGCGCGCTACTACACGCCGGCCGGGCGCTCCATCCAGGCCAAGGGCATCGTTCCCGACCTCGTGGTCGAGGACGCGGCGGCGCCGCAGGTGCTCCTCAAGGAGGCCGACCTGCAGCACCACCTCGCCATCGAGCCCGACGAGAAGTCGGCCATCGCCGAAGCCGGCGCCAAGTCGAAGAAGCCGACCGACAAGATCGTCGCCGGCCCGGCGGCTCCGCAGATCACGACCGCGCCGGCCAAGACCGCGCAGGCGAAGGTCGAGCCCGTCTCCCCGCTCGATCCCAAAGCCAAGCGCGAGGACGTGCAGCTGCAAGCGGGCCTGCGCTTCCTGAAGGGGCTGCCGGTCAACAGCAACGCGACGACGACGGCAGCCGTCGCGACGCACTAGCGCGAGGGCCGTGGCGGCCGGACATCGCCCGATGGACGACCGCCAGCGGCTGCGCTACAGCCGCCACCTGTTGCTGAACGAGTTCGGCGAGGACGCGCAGGAGCGCCTCCTCGCCGCCCACGCGCTCGTGGTGGGCGCGGGCGGGCTGGGCTCGGCCGCGCTCATGTACCTCGCCTCGAGCGGCATGGGGCGCATCACCGTGGTCGACGGCGACCGCGTCGACCTCACCAACCTGCAGCGCCAGGTCGTCCATCGCAGCGATTCCGTGGGCAAGCCCAAGGCGGCCTCGGCCGCCGCGACGCTGGCCGCGATCAATCCCGACATCCGCATCGAGGCGCTCGAGGAGCGCGCCGGGCCCGAGCGCCTCATGGCGCTGGTGCAGGGCGCCGACGTGGTCCTCGACTGCTCGGACAACTTCGCCACGCGCCACGCGATCAATCGCGCGTGCGTCGCCGCGCGCAAGCCGCTCGTCTCGGGCGCCGGCATCCGCTTCGACGGGCAGGTCGCGGTCTTCGACCTGCGCCGCGAGGGATCGGCGTGCTACCACTGCCTCTTCGCCGAGGACTCCCGCGAGTCCGAGGAGCGCTGCGCCACCCTGGGTGTCTTCGCGCCCCTGGTGGGCGTGATCGGCACGCTCCAGGCGCTGGAGGCCATCAAGCTCGTGGCCGGCGTGGGCGAGACGCTCGACGGAAGGCTCATGCTCTTCGAGGCGCTAGACTCGCGGTGGCACGAGGTGCGCCTTGCCCGCGATCCCGAATGCCGTGTCTGCGGCGCCGCGCGCCGCGCCGCCTGAGGAGACTGCCATGCGAGCCTCGACGAAGATCTTCGCCCTGGTCCTTGCCGCCTGCGCCGCGACCGTCGCGAGCGCACAGACCGTCTACAAGCTGATCGACAGGAACGGGAAGGTCACCTATTCGGAGGAAGAGCCCAAGCACTTCGACGGCCAGGTGATCCGCATCGACGTGAATCCCAACGCCAACACAGCGATCCTGCCCAAGCCCTCGCCCATCACCGAGAGCGAGAACAAGAAGCGCGCCGCCACCGCGAAGAAGGAGCAGGACGTCGAGGACCTGCAGAAGAAGCTCGACGACGCGCGCACGGCGCTCAAGGACGCGCAGGACCACCCGGGCGACGAGGACGTGAGCCGCGTGGGCACGAAGAACGGGTTCACCCGCGCCGTTCCCACCGAGGACTACCAGAAGAAGCTCGCGAAGCTCGAGGACGACGTGAAGAAGGCCGAGGAGGCGCTGCGGCATGCAGGGGGCTCGCCCTAGCCTCGCGGCGGCCTGCGCCGCGGCGATCCTCGTGTTCGCCGCGGCCGGCGCCTGCGCCCAGGCCGTCTACCGCTGGACCGATGCGGACGGGAAGGTCCACTACGGCGATCGCATTCCCAAGGGCTTCACCGGGGCCGTGACCCGCATCGAGACGGACACGCCGGCCGCGCCGGGCGTGGCGCCTGCTACACCCGGGGTCCAGGTGATCGCGCCGCCCAAGCGCACCGAGGTCACCCCGCCGCCCAGGGAAGACATCGCGAAGCAACGCCGCGAGACGCGCGAGAAGCTCGGGGAGCGCGTGAGCCTCGCGCGCGAGCGGCTCGCCGCGGCGCGCAAGAAGCGCGAGGACGGCGACGAGCTGCAGGAAGACGAGCACCAGGTCGTGCAGCAGCACGGAGACCCCGCGCGGTTCGCCAACGTGCCGCGCTCCAACTGCACCTTCTCGAAGGACAACACCGGGCGCGTGGTCGAGATGTGCCCGACGCTCGTCCCCGGCGAGGCTTACTGGGATCGCATCCGCAATCTCGACGACGCGGTGAAGTCGGCCGAGGAAGAGCTCGCCGCCGCGCAGGAAGCCTATCGCCGCGGCGTGGACTGAGCGGCCGCGCGCTCCAGGTCCCAGCGCGGGAACACGTTGAATCCGGGATCCGTCGCGGGAGCGCCCTCGGCGAACTTGAGCGCCGCCGCGAACGCGATCATCGCGCCGTTGTCGGTGCAAAGCGCCGGCGGCGGGAAGTAGGCCCGGCCCCCGCGGCGCTTCGCGTTCGCTTCCAGCCGTTCTCGCAGCCGCGCGTTCGCGCCCACGCCGCCCGCCACGACCAGGTTCGCGAGCCCTTCGCGCTCGAGCGCCGCGTCGCACTTCGCGGCGAGCACGTCGACGGCCGCCTCCTGGAACGAGGCGGCGAGATCCGCGCGCGTGCGCTCGTCCGGCGTGCCGATCGCGCGGATGCGCGTGAGCACCGAGGTCTTCAGGCCGCTGAAGCTGAAGTCCAGGTCGCCGCTCGCGATCATGGGCCGCGGGAAGTCGAAGCGCTTCGCATCGCCCGATTCGGCGAGCCGTGCCAGCGCGGGGCCGCCGGGATAACCCAGCCCCAGCAGCGAAGCGGTCTTGTCGAACGCCTCGCCGGCGGCGTCGTCCTGGGTCTCGCCCAGGAGCGCGTAGCGGCCCACGCCGTCCACGCGCATGAGCTGGGTGTGGCCGCCGGAGACAAGCAGCGCCACGAAGGGGAACCCGGGCCGCGGGTCGGCAAGGAGAGGCGAGAGAAGGTGGCCCTCCAGGTGGTGGATGCCGGCCACGGGCTTGCCCAGCGCGAGGCCCAGCCCCGCCGCCACGGAGGCCCCCACGAGGAGCGCGCCGCCGAGCCCCGGGCCCTGGGTGAACGCGATCAGGTCCACGTCCTCGATGCGCCGGCTCGCCCGCCCGAGCACGTCCGCCACGAGGGGCAGCAGGCGCCGGATGTGGTCGCGCGAGGCGAGCTCGGGCACCACCCCGCCGTAGAGGGCGTGCAGGTCCACCTGGGAGTGGAGCGCGTCGGCGAGCAGGCCCGCGGACGTGTCGTAGAGGGCGACCCCCGTCTCGTCGCAGGAGGTCTCGATGCCGAGGATCAGCATGACTTTCGGGCCGGAATTTGGTATTATGCTGGGTTTCCCGCGCCGTATTTACCTTAAGGTTTTCAATCGCATGCCGATCGTCCGAGTCAAAGAGAACGAGCCTTTCGACGTAGCCCTTCGCCGCTTCAAGCGCGCCGTCGAGAAGACGGGCCTCCTCACCGAGCTTCGCGCCCGTGAGTTCTACGAGAAGCCCACCGCCGAAAGGAAGCGCAAGCATGCCGCGGCCGTGAAGCGCCGCTACAAGCGCATGCGCGCGCAGATGCTGCCCCCGAAGCTTTACTGATCCAGGCACCGGGGCCGCTCCCGCCTTAATACGGCGAGCCGGGCTTGAAAGCCCCGCTCGCCGTCGTCATTTTGGAGGTTCCATGGCACTGCGCGAACAGCTGAACGAAGACATCAAGACCGCGATGAAGGCCCGCGAGGCCGACAAGCTCGCGGCGCTGCGCCTCATGCTCTCCGCCGTGAAGCAGCGCGAGGTGGACGAGCGCATCACGCTCGACGACTCCGGCGTGATCGGCGTGGTCGAGAAGATGATCAAGCAGCGCAAGGATTCCATCTCGCAGTTCGAGAAGGCCGCGCGCCAGGACCTGGTCGACAAGGAGAAGTACGAGATCTCGGTGATCGAGGCCTACCTGCCGCAGCAGCTCTCCGCGGCCGAGGTCGACGCGATCGTCTCCGAGGCGATCGCATCGACCGGCGCCAAGTCGCCCGCGGACATGGGCAAGGTGATGGCCGTGGTGAAGGCGAAGCTCGCGGGGCGCGCCGACATGGGCAAGGTCTCGGGACTGGTGAAGGCGAAGCTCGCGGGCTGATAATCCGCGCATGATCCCCCAGGAGTTCATCCAGTCCCTCCTCGGGCGCGTCGACATCGTCGACGTGGTGGACCGCCACGTGAAGCTGAAGAAGACGGGGGCCAACTTCAGCGCGTGCTGCCCCTTCCACAACGAGAAGACGCCTTCCTTCACCGTGAGCCCGTCCAAGCAGTTCTACCACTGCTTCGGCTGCGGGGTGCACGGCAACGCCATCGGCTTCCTCATGGAGTACTCGGGCCTCGCCTATCCCGAGGCGATCCGCGCCCTCGCCGAGACGGTCGGCATGCCGGTGCCCGAGACCCGCGGGAATTTTCGGGCGGGGGCGGCGGAGGCCCCGGGGCTCGCGGCCCGGATGATGGATGCGCTCACGTATTACCGGGCCGAGCTCAAGAAGTCGAAGACCGCCATCGACTACCTCAAGCGCCGCGGGCTCTCGGGGGAGATCGCCGCGCGCTACGGCCTGGGATACGCGCCCGATGGATGGCAGAACCTCGAGGCGGTGTTCACCGACTATGCGACCGCCGCGCTCAAGGACACCGGCCTCGTGATCGACACCGAGGCCGAGGAAGGGAAGAAGTCGCGCCGCTACGACCGTTTCCGCGACCGGGTAATGTTCCCGATCCTCGACGCGCGCGGCAACGTGATCGGCTTCGGCGGGCGCGTGATCGGCCAGGGCGAGCCCAAGTACCTGAACTCGCCCGAGACCCCGCTCTTCGAGAAGGGCCGCGAGCTCTACGGCCTGTACCAGGCGAGGCGCGCCATCCGCGAGGCGAGCCAGGTGCTGGTGGTCGAGGGCTACATGGACGTGGTGGCGCTCGCCCAGCACGGCGTCGAGAACGCGGTGGCCACGCTGGGCACCTCCACCACGCCGATGCACGTGGCGAAGCTCCTCAAGATGGCCGACAACGTGGTCTTTTGCTTCGACGGCGACGCGGCCGGGCGCAAGGCGGCGTGGCGCGCGCTCGAGATCTCGCTGCCGGAGCTGGCCGACGGGAAGGTCGTGAGCTTCCTCTTCCTGCCGCCCGAGGACGATCCCGACACGTACGTGCGCCGGCTGGGCAAGGAGGGCTTCCTCGCGGCGCTCTCGCAGGCGAAGCCCCTTTCCCAGTTCCTCTTCGCGGAGCTCGTGTCCCAGGTGGACATGGCCACCGACGAGGGGCGTGCGAGCTTCGTCGCCCACGCGAAGCCGCTCATCGCGCAAGTCCAGGCGCCGGCGCTGGGGGCGATGCTGCGCCGCCGGCTCGCCGAGCTGGCGCGCCTCGCGCCCGAGGAAATCGCGGGCCTCATGCCCGCCGCGCCGGCTGCTCCCCGGAAGGCCGCCCCGCCCGCCGCGAAGCCGGTGCGCAAGGGCCCGGCGTCTTCCCAGGCGCGCCTGCTTGCCTTCGTGCTGCACGACCTCGTGCTCGCGAAGGCGGTGCCCGCCGAGGTCCTTTCCGGCTCGACCCCCGAGGCGACGGCGCTGAGGGCGCTGGTCGAGCTCCTGCACCGCGAGCCGGGGCTGAATTTGGCGCAAGTAAGCGCACACTTCGATGGATCGGATCTCTGGGCCACGATGTCGAATGCGTTGCTCGACCCCCTTTTGAAACAGGCCGAGAGCCCCGATTTCAGCCTGGACGCCGAGCTTCAGGGGGCCGTGGGCCAGATCCTCGAGGAGCGGCGGGCCAGCCGGCACAAGGAGCTCCTGGTGCGGGTCCAATCCGGGACCGCCACCCCCGCCGAGCAGGCCGAGTACAACGACCTCTGGACCCAGATTTCGGCCGCAAGATCCGGGAATGTCTCCCCGGAGGAGCGGTCAAAACTTTGATACAATTACAGGTTCCCCGCCGCGCGGAACTCACCTCCCCGTGAAAAAAGAAAGCAAGCAGCACCATTCCGCCGAGCTCAAGATCGCCGAGGTCGAAGCCCAGAAGAAGCGGCTGAAGAACCTCATCGTCCTGGGCAAGGAGCGCGGCTACCTCACGTACGCCGAGATCAACGACCACCTGCCCGACGACATGACCGACGCCGAGCAGATCGAGGGCGTGGTCACGATGCTGGCCGACATGGGCATCTCGGTGTTCGACGAGGCCCCGGACGCCGAGCAGCTCCTCATGAACGAGGCGCCGACCCCGATCGCGGAAGAAGACGTGATCGAGGAGGCCGAGGAAGCGCTCTCCACCACCATCGACGCCGAGTTCGGCCGCACCACGGACCCCGTGCGCATGTACATGCGCGAGATGGGCTCGGTGGAGCTGCTCACGCGGGAAGGCGAGATCGAGATCGCCAAGCGCATCGAGGATGGGCTGAAGCACATGATCCAGGCGATCTCGTCGTGTCCCACGACGATCGAGGAGATCCTGCGCCTGGCGGAGCTGATCGAGAAGGACGAGATGCGCATCGACGAGCTCGTGGACGGGCTCGTGGATTCCGACGAGGAAGACGTCGTCGAGGAAGAGATGACCGAGGAGGAAGAGCTCGAGGAGCTCGACGCCGAGGAGCAGGAAGCCGAGGACGAGGCCGTCGCCAGCGCCGACCTGGAGGAGCTCAAGCAGAATTCGCTCGCGCACTTCAACAAGATCCGGCGCCTGTACAAGAAGATGAAGAAGATCCTGGCGGAGAAAGGCTACCGCTCGCGTGCGTACAAGGACCTCCAGGAGGACATCTCCAACGAGCTCCTCGCGATCCGCTTCACCGCGAAGCAGGTCGAGCACCTCTGCAACGGGCTTCGCCACCTGGTCGAACGGGTGCGCGGGCACGAGCGCGAGATCATGGAGCTCGCCACGCGCAACGCCAACATGCCGCGCGCGCACTTCATCAAGGTCTTCCCGGGCAACGAGACCAACCTCAAGTGGGCCAACGAGGAGATCGCCTCGGGCAAGGTCTACGCGAAGGCGCTCGACCGCTTCAAGCCCGCGGTCGTCGAGCAGCAGGAATCGCTCATCGCGCTCCAGAAGGAAGTCGGCATCCCGATCAAGGACCTGAAGGAAATCGCACGCCAGATGTCCACGGGCGAGGCGAAGGCCCGCCGGGCGAAGCGCGAGATGATCGAGGCCAACCTGCGCCTCGTGATCTCGATCGCCAAGAAGTACACCAACCGCGGCCTGCAGTTCCTGGACCTGATCCAGGAGGGCAACATTGGCCTCATGAAGGCGGTGGACAAGTTCGAATACCGCCGCGGCTATAAATTCTCGACCTACGCCACGTGGTGGATCCGCCAGGCCATCACGCGCTCGATCGCCGACCAGGCGCGCACCATCCGCATCCCGGTGCACATGATCGAGACGATCAACAAGATGAACCGCATCTCGCGGCAGATCCTCCAGGAGACGGGCCAGGAGCCCGACCCCGCCACGCTCGCCGTGAAGATGGAGATGCCCGAGGAGAAGATCCGCAAGATCCTCAAGATCTCCAAGGAGCCGATCTCCATGGAGACGCCGATCGGCGACGACGACGATTCGCACCTGGGCGACTTCATCGAGGACCAGGCCGGCCTCGCGCCTTCGGACAGCGCGCTCTACGCGTCGCTGCGCGAAGCCACCAAGGACGTGCTCGATTCGCTCACGCCGCGCGAGGCGAAAGTGCTGCGCATGCGCTTCGGCATCGAGATGAACACCGACCACACGCTCGAAGAGGTCGGCAAGCAGTTCGATGTCACCCGCGAGCGCATCCGCCAGATCGAGGCGAAGGCGCTGCGCAAGCTGCGTCATCCGTCGCGCTCGGAGAAGCTGAGAAGCTTCCTCGAAGGCGAGAGCTGACAGAACGCTACGGAACGAAACGAAGGGCCCGCTTCGGCGGGCCTTTTCGTTT
>DATBEA010000414.1:0-9547 GCA_036276215.1 Usitatibacter sp. | reverse complement strand
AGCACCATCATGACGATCACGCCCAGGGGCCCGAAGAGCTTCGACCAGAACGCGATCTCGTAGCGCGTGGACTTCTGGCGGTTCTCGCGCAGGTGCTCGATGTACGAGCGCAGGTTGATCGCCGACATCTGCTCGGGGACGATCTTCAGCACCGAGAGGATGTCCGGCGTGAGCACCGAGCTCCAGGTCGCCGTCGGCAGCTTCTGCAGCACGGCGCGCCCGCCCTCGAAGCGCGTGAGCTCCACGTTCGAAAGCCGCCAGCGGTTCGGGCCCTCGTAGGTGCCCTTCTCGGCCCGGCTGATGGCCGTGAGGCGGAACGACGGATCGAAATCGTAGATCTTGAGGTTCAAGAGCTGCGTGTCCGCGGTCACGTCCTGGATGTTCACGAAGCTGCGGTCGTCCTTCACCCAGAATCCCGAGCGGAACTCGCGCGCGACGATGGAGCTGGTCGCCTTGAGCCTCAGGCCCTTCGCGGCCTCCTCGGTGTAGGGCGCGATGACCTCGCCGAGCGCCAGCGTGACGAGCGCCACCACGAGGGCCGCGGCCCCCACGAAGAGGGCCAGCTGGCGTAGCGAGAGCCCCGCCGAGCGCATCACGGTGAGCTCGGAATTCTCCGACATGCGCGCGAGCGCGAAGAGCGTGCCGATCAACCCGGCCGCGGGCAGCAGCACGTACGCGTGCGAGGGAAGCGTCAGCGCGACATACGCGAGCATCGCGTTCAGCTTGTAGGTGCCGCGCCCCAGGTCGTCGAGCTCGTGCACCATGTCGAAGAACCCGAAGAGCGCGACCAGCGCGATCAGCACCAGCAGGCTGGTGAGGAGGATCTCGCGGGCGATGTAGCGCAGCAGCATCAGCGCAGCAGGTCCTTGAGGGTGCCCACGCGCTCGATCAGGCCCGCGGCGAGGAGCTGCTGGAGGAAGTCCTTCGGCGCGCCGATGCCGGCCGCGCCCTCCATGAGCTCGCCCTCGTTCTGCGAGCCGTCGACGAGGATCAGCATCGTGCGCACGCGCGGGTTCAGCTTGTGCGCGCGATCCTTCACCTCCGCGAGCCCTTGCTCGGTCTTGCGATAGACATCCGTGGCCGCCATGCCTTAGAGGTTCTGCTTGAGCTGCTCCAGGATGGCCGGGTTCTCGAGGGTCGAGACGTCCTGCGTGATGGCCTCGCCCTTGGCGATGGAGCGCAGGAGCCGGCGCATGATCTTCCCGGAGCGCGTCTTGGGCAGGTTGTCGCCGAAGCGGATGTCCTTGGGCTTGGCGATGGCCCCGATCTCCTTGCCCACCCAGTCGCGCAGCTCCCGCGCGAGCTTCTTCGCCTCCTCGCCCGTGGGGCGCGGGCCCTTGGTGACCACGAAGGCCACCACGGCTTCGCCCGTGAGCTCGTCGGGGCGCCCCACGACGGCGGCCTCGGCCACGAGCTTCGTGTTGGCGACCAGCGCGCTCTCGATCTCCATCGTGCCCAGGCGGTGGCCCGAGACGTTCAGCACGTCGTCGATGCGGCCCATGATGCGGTAGTAGCCCTCGGCGTCGGTGGATGCGCCGTCGCCGGCGAGGTAGTACCGGCCCTGGAATTCCTCGGGGTAATAGCTCTTCTTGAAGCGCTCCGGATCGCCCCAGATGGTGCGGATCATCGAGGGCCACGGCCGCTTGATCACGAGGATGCCGCCCTTGCCGCGGCCGACCGGGTGGCCCGTCTCGTCCACGATGTCCACGACGATTCCCGGCAGGGGCCACGTGCACGAGCCGGGCTTGAGCGGCGTGACGCCGGGCAGCGGCGTGATCATGTGGCCGCCCGTTTCCGTCTGCCACCACGTGTCCATCACCGGGCAGCGGCCCCCGCCCACCGTCTGGTGGTACCACATCCATGCCTCGGGGTTGATGGGCTCGCCCACCGAGCCCAGGATGCGCAGCGACGTGAGGTCGTATTTCTTCGGCAGGTCCCCGCCGGCCTTGATGAGCGAGCGGATCGCCGTGGGCGCCGTGTAGAACACGGTCACCTTGTGGTCCTGGATCATCTTCCAGAACCGGCCCGCGTCGGGATAGACCGGCACGCCCTCGAAGATGACCTGCGTGGTGCCCACCGCGAGCGGGCCGTACGCGATGTACGTGTGGCCCGTGACCCAGCCCACGTCGGCGGTGCACCAGAAGATGTCGGTGGGCTTGCTGTCGAACACCCACTTCATCGTGAGGATCGCGTGCAGCAGGTATCCGCCCGTGGAGTGCTGCACTCCCTTGGGCTTGCCGGTCGATCCCGACGTGTACAGGATGAAGAGCGGGTGCTCGGCATTCACGGGCGTGGGCTCGCAATCCATCGGCTGGCCCTGCACGGCGTCGTGCCACCACAGGTCGCGCCCCGCCTTCATGGCGACCGGGGTTCCGGTGCGCTTGTACACGAGCACCTTGCGCAACCCCTCGCAGCCGCCCATGCCGATCGCCTCGTCGCACGCGGGCTTCAGGGGAATTTCCTTGCCGCCGCGCATCTGGCCGTCGGCGGTGACGAGGGCGACCGCGCCCGCGTCCACGATGCGCTCCTGCACGCTCTTCGCCGAGAAGCCGCCGAAGACCACCGAGTGCGTCGCGCCGATGCGCGCGCATGCCTGCATCGCCACCACCGCCTCCACCGACATCGGCATGTAGATGAGGACGCGCTCGCCCTTCTGGATGCCCTGCGCCTTGAGCGCGTTGGCGAGCTGGCAGACGCGGTGGTAGAGCTCCTTGTAGGTGACGCGCGCCACCTTGCCGTCGTCGGCCTCGAAGATGATCGCGACCTTGTCGGGCTGGGTCCTCAGGTGCCGGTCGAGGCAGTTGTACGACGCGTTCAGCTCGCCGTCGTGGAACCACTTGTAGAACGGGGCATTGGATTCGTCGAGGATCTTCGTGAAGGGCTTGGACCACACGAGCTCGTTACGCGCGTGCTTCGCCCAGAAGCCCTCGAAATCGCTCGCTGCCTCCGCCACCATCGCGTTGTATGCGGCCATGCCGGGAACGTTCGCGGTCTTCTGGAGCTCCGCCGGGGGCGGGAAAACGCGGGTTTCCTGCAGCACCGACTCGATGGTGGACATGCGCGATTCTCCTCAAGGGTTCTCGAATTTATAGCACAGGGGCACCCCCTCGCCCGCGAACCAAATTGACGCAGTGCAAAAGGCGATGCTACGGTGGCCCGATGAACGCCCTCGCGCACCCGGCCGAGCCTTCGGCCGCCGCCGGCCGAGGCGCCGTGGACATCCTCGGCGACTACTGGCCGGGGATCCAGATCTACTACCCGCCGGTCAAGTACGCCCCGTCGCTCGGCATCTACGAGGACCTCGAGCAGGCCGCGCAGCGCTTCCGCAAGCACGGCTGGAACACGACCGCCCACACGCTCCTTTTCGATCTCGAGGACGGCTGCCGCCAGAAGGAGATGAGCCGCGAGCTCCTGCGCCGCGAGCTGCCGCAAATGCCGCGCCGCAAGGAAGTGCAAGTGGCGGTGCGAATCAACCCGTTTCGCACCGAGGAGTACGAGCTGGACCTGAAGCTCGTGCGCGACCTCGCCGACCACTTCGACGTGGTGATGCTCGCCAAGGCCGGGGAGGCCTACGGATCGCCGGAGATACGCGACCTCTCGGCCGTGCTGGTGGGCCTGAACCACCGGATCACCATCCAACCCATCATCGAGCATCCCAAGTCGCTCAAGATCGCCCCGGAGCTCATGCAGTACTCGACGGTGAAGCACGTGGTGTTCGGCATCCACGACTTCTCCAAGGCGATGGGCATCCACATCACGCCGCGCAACTGGCCCGAGGAGCTCAAGTTCTACCTGCACGACATCCTCTTCGAGGCGCGCATCGCGGGCAAGGGCGTGATCGGCGCGGTGGAGACGCTCATCGGCCAGTCGACGATGCCCGAGGAGTTCGTCGAGAGCGACGACGTGCGCCGCTGGCTCGACCTGCACGGCGACGAGGAGTCGCGCGTGGTCTACAAGCACGCCCTCGAGGAAGCCTCGCTGGGCCTGTCCGGAAAGCAGGTGATCCATCCCTCGCACATCCACCCGTGCAAGGTGGCGTTCACGCCCTCGCCCAGCGACATCCGCACCCGGATCGCGATCCTCGAGGCGGCGATCGAGGCCGACGCGCTGCTGGGTGGCGCGATCAAGTTCGAGGGCGAGATGCTCGACCCGCCCATGTTCGGCAAGGCGCTGCAGACGCTGCTTCGCGCGCATGCGCTGCATGCGCTTTCTTCCGCCGATACCGATTTCGCCATCGCGGTGCTGCGCAAGCTCCCCGCCCAGGTCGTGCGGGAAAACTGGCCCTACGGCGTGATTCTCTGAAGCGTTTGATGCCGTTTCCCGAGTGGGAGTGGGAAGTCCCCGAGTTCCTGAACATCGGCGTCGCGTGCACCGACGCGCACCTGGGGACCGAGGCCGGGAGCCGGGCAGCGATGATCGTCGAGGACGATGCGCTCGGGACTTCGTCGATCACCTATGAAGAGCTCGCGCGGCGCACGTCGGCCTTCGCGCGGCATCTTTCGAACCTCGGTGTAGCCCCGGGCGATCGCGTGCTGGTGCGGCTACCCAATTCCATCGACTATCCGACCGCGTTCCTCGGCGCCATGAAGCACGGCGCGATCGCGGTCCCGACCTCGACGCTCCTCACCGCGCAGGAGGTGCGTTACCTGCTCGAAGATTCCGGCGCCGTCGCGATGGTGATCGACGAGGCGGGCTGGCAGGCCATGCGCGCCACGCTCGAAGGCGCGGGCAAGCTTCGCCACGTGATCCTCGCGGGCGGCGCCCTCGCCGCCGAGCTCGCGCGGGCGGGACCGCACGCTCCAGCACATCGCACGCGCGCCGAAGACCCGGCCTACCTCGTCTACACCTCGGGCACGACGGGTTATCCCAAGGGCGTCCTGCACGCGCACCGCTCGCTCGTGGGGCGCGCGCCCGCCTCCACGTACTGGTTCGACTACGCGGCGGCGCCGTTCGTGGATCGCATCGTGCATTCCGGGAAGTTCAACTGGACCTACGTGCTGGGCTCCGCATTGATGGATCCGCTCGCTCGGGGCAAGACCGTAATCGCCCACGAGGGCCGCAACGATCCCGCGACGTGGCCGCGCCTCATCGCGAAGCACGAGGCGACCATCTTCATCGGCGTGCCGACCGTTTACCGGCAGGTGCTGCAGCGGACGAAATTCGAAAAGAAGGACGTGCCCACGCTGCGCCACTGCATGAGCGCGGGCGAGCATCTCTCGGACGAGGTCTTCGCGCAGTGGAAGGAACGCTTCGTCCTGGACATCTACGAGGCGGTCGGCATGAGCGAGTTCAGCTACTACCTCTCGCAATCGAAGCGCCGTCCCATCCGGCCCGGCAGCGCCGGATTTCCGCAACCGGGCCACGACATCCGCCTCCTGGACCCGGAGACGGCCGCCGAAGCCGCGCAGGGCGAGGAAGGCATGATCTGCGTCCCCGAGGACGACCCGGGACTCTTCCTGCGTTACTGGAACCAGCCCGGGGAGACCGCGAAGCTGCGCCATGACGGCTGGTTCTTCACGGGCGACTACGCGCGCTACGACGAGGACGGATATCTCTGGTTCCTCGGGCGCAAGGACGACATCATCAAGAGCTTCGGTTACCGCGTCTCCCCTTACGAGGTGGAGCGCGTGCTGAAGAACCACCCCGCCGTGGCCGACTGCGCGTGCGTGGCCGAGGACGCGGGCGGCGACAAGCGGCTGGTGGTCGCGTATGTCATCGCGCAACCCGGCAGCGCCGTCACGCCCGATGAGCTCCTCGCCTACGGCCGCGACAAGCTCGCGTCGTACAAGGCGCCGAAGATCGTTTACCTCGCGCGGGATTTTCCACGCACGGCAAATGGTAAAATTCTTCGTCGGGAAATCACTCCGCGGATCGCGATGGCGCGTTCGGCGGTGTAGGGGTTTGCCCGCGATTCCCAGAAGACCCATGACCACCATTCGCCAGGAAGACTTCATCCAGTCGGTCGCCGACGCGTTCCAGTTCATCAGCTACTACCATCCGGCCGACTACATCCGCGCCCTGTCGGCGGCGTACCAGCGCGAGGAATCGCCCGCGGCCAAGGACGCGATGGCGCAGATCCTCATCAACTCGCGCATGTCGGCCGAGGGCCATCGCCCGATCTGCCAGGACACGGGAATCGCCATCGCCTTCATCCGCGCGGGCATGGACGTTCGCTGGGACACGAAGATGTCGCTCGAGCAGCTCGTGAACGAGGGCGTGCGCCGCGCCTACACCGACAAGGACAATCCGCTGCGCGCATCGATCCTCGCCGACCCGGACGGCAAGCGCCGCACCACCGGCGACAACACGCCCGCCGTCACGCACGTGGAGCTCGTCCCCGGGGACAAGGTCGAGGTGATCGTCGCGGCCAAGGGCGGCGGCTCGGAGAACAAGAGCAAGTTCGCGATGCTGCTGCCGTCGGACTCGATCGTCGATTGGGTGCTTTCGATCGTGCCCACCATGGGCGCCGACTGGTGCCCGCCGGGCCTGCTCTCGCTCGGCATCGGCGGCTCCCCCGAGAAGGCGATGCTCATGGCGAAGTGGGCGATGATGGAGCCGCTCGACATCCACGAGCTGAAGGCCCGCGGCGCGAAGACGCGTGCCGAGGAGCTGCGCCTCGAGCTCTACGAGAAGGTGAACGCGCTGGGCATCGGAGCGCAGGGCCTGGGCGGGCTGTCCACGGTGCTCGACGTGAAGGTCGTGGACTACCCGACCCATGCCGCATCCAAGCCGGTGGCGCTCCTTCCCAACTGCGCCGCTACGCGCCACGCGCATTTCGTGCTCGATGGCAGCGGCCCCGCGATCCTGGAGCCTCCTTCCCTCGACGACTGGCCGAAGCTCGCCCTCGACTTCACGAAGAGCCGCCGCGTGGACCTCGACACCCTCACCAAGGCCGAGATCGCGTCGTGGAAATCCGGCGAGACATTGCTGCTCTCGGGCAAGCTCCTCACCGGCCGCGACGCCGCGCACAAGCGCATGGTGGACATGATGGCCAGGGGCGAAGAGCTTCCCGTGGACCTCGCCAACCGCTTCATCTACTACACAGGCCCCGTCGACCCGGTGCGCGATGAAGTGGTCGGTCCCGCCGGACCCACGACGAGCTCGCGCATGGACAAGTTCGTCGAGCCCGTGCTTGCGAAGACCGGCCTCATCGGCATGGTGGGCAAGAGCGAGCGCGGTCCCGTCGCCATCGATGCCATCAAGAAGCACGGGGCGGTGTATTGCATCGCCGTGGGCGGCGCCGCGTACCTCGTCTCGAAGGCGATCCGCGGCTCGCGCGTGCTCGCCTTCGAGGACCTGGGCATGGAGGCGATCCGCGAGTTCGACGTGAAGGACATGCCCGTCACGGTTGCGGTGGACGCCGCCGGGAACGCCGTGCACAAGACCGGCCCCGCCCAGTGGCGCGCGCGAATCGGCAAGATTCCGGTCGCCGTCGCGTAAGGCCGGGCACCTCCCCATGACCCGGACCACGCTCCCGATGAGCGGGTCGTCGGACGCGCTTTGGCTCGCGCGCGAGGCGGCGTCGCGAAAGCCCCTGCTCGTGCTCACCGCGAGCGCGCAGGACGGCGAGCGGCTGCGCGAGGAGATCGCGTGGTTCGATCCGAAGCTCTCGGTGCACCGGCTGCCCGACTGGGAGACCCTTCCGTACGACCTCTTCTCGCCGCACCCGGATCTCGTCTCCGAGCGGCTCGCCACGTTGTGGCAGTTCGACCAGGCACGGTTCGACGTGGGCATCGTGCCGGTCACGACGGCGCTGCAGCGCCTGCCTCCGCGCTCCTATCTCGCGGGACGCACCTTCGATCTTCGTACGCGCGAGCGCCTGGACCTCGAGCGGCTGCGCGCGCAGCTCGTCCTCGCCGGCTATTCCCACGTGCAGCAGGTGATGAGCCCCGGGGAATTCTGCGTGCGCGGCGGGCTGATCGACCTCTTTCCCACGGGAAGCACCGTGCCCTATCGCCTCGACCTGCTGGGCGAGGAGATCGAGACCATCCGCACGTTCGACGTGGACACGCAGCGCTCGATATACCCCGTGTCGGAAGTGCGCATGCTTCCGGCGCGCGAGTTTCCGCTCGACGAGGAAGGCCGCGCGCAGTTCCGCGAATGCTTCCGCGAGCGCTTCGAGGGCGATCCCACGCGAAGCCGCGTGTACAAGGACGTCTCCAACGGCATCGCGCCGGCGGGAGTGGAGTGCTACCTGCCGCTCTTCTTCGAGAAGACCGCCACGCTCTTCGAGTACCTGCCCGCCGCGACCACGCTCGTGGTGCACGGCGCGGTGGCCGATGCCGCGCAGTCGTTCTGGAAGGACCTGAAGTCGCGCTACGACCTGCTGAAGGGCGACCGCGACCGGCCGCTCCTCGAGCCGCGCGAGCTCTACCTCCCGGTCGAGGAGTTCTTCGTCGCCATCGGGGAGCTCGAGCGCATCGACATCTCCCACGAGCCGTCCAATGTCCCGCCGGTCGAGGTCGATCGCCGCTCGGTCGAGCCGCTCGCGGCGCTGAAGGAATTCGCCTCCGGCTTCCAGGGCCGCACGCTCATCGTGGCCGAGAGCGCGGGAAGGCGCGAGACGCTTTCGTCGCTCTTCTCGGAGCACGACTTCCACCCGGCGCTGGTGGACGACTGGCCGCGGTTCCTCGATTCGGCCCACCCGCTCGCGCTGGTCCCGGGCCCCGTCGCCTCGGGATTCGCGTCGGCGGCCGACGGCATCGCGATCGTCACGGAAGCCGAGCTCTATCCGGGACAGGTGCGCCAGTCGCGGCGCCGCGACGCGCGCGCGAGGAGCAGCGCCGAGGGCATGGTGCGCGACCTGGCCGAGGTGAAGCCCGGCGATCCGGTGGTGCACAGCCAGCACGGCATCGGCCGCTACCTGGGCCTCGTCACCCTGGACCTGGGCGAGGGCACGATGGAGTTCCTGCACCTCGAGTACGAGGGCGGCGACAAGCTCTACGTGCCGGTATCGCAACTGCACGTCATCAGCCGCTATACGGGCGCCTCCCCCGAGCAGGCGCCGCTGCATCGCCTGGGCAGCGGCCAGTGGGAGAAGGCCAAGCGCAAGGCCGCGGCGCAAGTTCGAGACACCGCGGCGGAGCTCCTCGACCTCTACGCCAAGCGCCTCGCGCGCGAGGGTCACGCGTTCCCGCTCACGGCGCAGGACTACGAGGCTTTCTCCGCGACCTTCCCCTTCGAGGAGACGCCCGACCAGGACGCCGCGATCCACGCGGTGATCGAGGACATGACGGCGGGCCGGCCCATGGACCGGCTCGTGTGCGGCGACGTGGGATTCGGCAAGACCGAGGTCGCGATGCGCGCGGCGTTCGTCGCGGTGGCGGGCGGCACGCAGGTGGCGATCCTCGTGCCCACGACGCTCCTCGCCGAGCAGCATTTCCAGAACTTCACCGACCGTTTCTCGGCCTTCCCGGTGCGCATCGTCGAGCTCTCGCGCTTCAGGAGCCCCAAGGAGGTCGCTAAATCCCTCGAGGGGCTTGCCGCGGGAAGCATCGACATCGTGATCGGCACCCACAAGCTGCTCCAGAAGGACGTGAAGTTCAAG